>NZ_BAABDO010000001.1:0-177585 GCF_039539665.1 Actinomadura keratinilytica | reverse complement strand
ATCCGCTCGCGCCGCGGGCCCCGCCGGCGCCGATCGGCCAAGCTCCACGGCGACAAAGGCCACGACTACGACCACCTGCGCCGATGGCTGCGCTCGCGCGGCATCACCCCCCGCCTGGCCCGCAAAGGCGTCGATTCCTCCCAGCGGCTGGGCCGCCACCGCTGGACCATCGAACGCACCATCGCCTGGCTCCTTGGATGCCGCCGTCTGCACCGCCGCTGCGAACGCAAGGCCGAGCACTTCCTGGCCTTCACCGCCATTGCCTGCGCTCTCATCTGCCACCGCTGACTCACCAAATGAGACGAGTTCTAACTCCGCCGCCAGCGGCAGCGGCCGCTGACGCATCACCCCCCTGTCCGAACAGCCCTCGCCGTCCTCCCTGCGGGCGGGTTATGCATCGGATTCGGGGATGGTCTCGTGGACTGCGACGGGTGTGATCGGGCCGGGCAGGGTGAGTTGTGCCGCGCCCAGGGCGGCGAGTTCCGGTTCGGCCAGGACGCGGTACGGCGCTCCCACCGCCGCGGCTTTGAGCCTCATCCAGCCCGGCGATCGTGTCCATCCGCCGGTGCCGTAGACGGCCTTCGCGTCGGGTGCCAGGCCGCGCAGTGCGGATGCACCGGCCCTCGCGAGCTGCCACACCGCGGCGGCCGCCCGCTGTTCGTCGGTGAGGTTTCGGGCCGCCGGCGTCCAGCGGGGAGGCTCGCCGCCCTCGGCGCCCGGGACGAAGATCCGGGAGTCGGGCGGCGGCGGGGCGAGGTCGCCGGCCAGGACGGCGTCGAGGTGGGCGGCGAGTCCCGAATCCCGCAGCCAGGACATGTTGCGCTGCAGTTCCAGCACGGTGAAGGCGGTCCGGCCGGCGCCGAGGATCGCCGGTGACAAATCGGCGTCGCACGGCGGTCGCCCGGCCCCGACGGTCCGGACGATGACTTCCGCGGTGCCCATCGAGTCCAGCGGTGCGCCAGGGTCCTGGCGGTGCACGACGGACGCGGCGACGGGGTGGTCGTGGCCGCCCGCGACGACGACGGCGTCGGAGGCGAGGCGTGGCAGATCACCGAAGGACCATGGGCAGAGCTCCCGGCCGTGACCGTCACGTGCATCCCCAGCGCGCACGACGACGGTTCGTGTTCGCCGGGGGTGACGAGCACGGGGCGTCGCGGGCCGAGACCGATCGGCATCTCGTTGACCCGCAGGTTGCGGGCCGACCGGTCATTCGGTTCGGTGTGCGGCTCCTCCTCATGGGCGCGGCCCAGGGATGATCTCGAAGGCGAAGGAGTAGCGCTCGAGTTCGGCTGAGAGCAGGCGGCTCGGGTCGTCTGCCGTGCGGATGACCGCGTTCGGGCGGCCGTCGCGAAGTTCGATCTCGACCTGGCCGTCCAGGCCGAGGCGGGACAGTTCCCTGAACGGGCCGGTGGACGGCGTCCTGGAGCAGGGCCGGCTTCTAGGTCTTGCCGATGAGAGTGGTCGGGAGCGCGTGCACGATGTGCACGGCCTTGGGCGCGGCGGCGGGCTCGGGAGCGTGGAGCTTGGCCCAGGCGAGGAGGTCGTCCTCGGTGGCGCGGGGGTTCGCGGTCACGACGACGCAGGCGGCGGGCACCTCGCCGGAGTACGGGTCGGGTGCACCGATGACGGCGGCGGCCGTGACCTCGGGGTGGGCCGGCAGGGATTCCTCGATCGGCCGGGGGTCGATGTTGTGGCCGCCGCGGATGATGAGGTCCTTGGCCCGGCCGGTGAGGCAGACGTAGCCGTCCTCGTCGACCCTGCCGAGATCGCCGGTCAGCAGCCAGCCGTCGAAGACCTTGCCCGCCGGGTCGGGGGCGGGCCCGTCGGGACCGGGCCGCAGGTAGCCGGGGAAGACACTGGGTCCCTTGACGGCCAGGACCCCGGTCTCCCCTGGCAGGCAGTCCCCAACCGGCTTCCCGTCGGCGTCGACGGTGACGGCTTTGACGTGCTGGTAGGGCAGCCGGAGCCCGACCGCCCCTTCGCGGGGGGGGCGAAGGCGGGGTTGGTGGCGGTCGCACAGGTCGCCTCGGTCAGCCCGTAGCCCTCCAGCATCGGGACCCTGGTCGAGCTCTCGAAGGCGGTGCAGACCGTCTTGGGCAGCGGAGCCGCGCTGACGGCTCCGGCGCGCAGGCTGGAGATGTCGACGTCCGGAGGCACGGGAGGCAGGTTGGCGTACGCGGTGGGGACACCCGAGAAGCCGGTGACCTTGAAGTGTTCGATGATCTGCCAGAACTCGGCCATCAGCGTCTTGTCGCGATAGCCCAGCGGCCCGAGGCTGACGACCGGCCGACCGTGCAGGAAAGGCGCCAGGCCGGTGACGTGCACGGCGTCGACATGGAACAGCGGTAGCCCCCACAGGCCGACCGCATCGTCTAGGTATGCCCCCGTACAGCCCAGCGCCCACGCCATGTACACCTCCATCGCATGGGTGTGCGGCGCGACCTTCGGCACACCGATGGTGCCGCCGGTGTGGAAGTAGGCCGCCAGGTCCTGCGGCGCGGGGCGGTGCGGGGTGAGCAGACGGTCGCCGGGCTGTTCGGCCGCCAAGGCCCACGCTCGGACTCGGCCGTGTCCAGACAAGGCTCGATTGAGCACCGCCCATCGGATCCTGGAATGCTCGCAACAAACGGCCGCCTGGCCGGCTCGTTCACTCCTCCCCGACTACACGATCAACCCCTGGCGGTTCGAATTTCGCCCCGCCATCTGCCGACACCTCGGCGAGCAAGGACTCCATCTCTTCCACTAGAGGTCTAAGAGACCTTTCGAAGGAAGGTGTATCCAGCACTCCCGCCGCGCATTCCTTCCATAGAGCGGCGATCCGCTCCGCAGGATCAGCGAACTCTATCATGAGGTCGGCAAGCCCGAACGGATCGCCGCCCCCCTTCCGCTTTCCCACATCAAGCATCCAGATATTAAAACGCGCATCCGCCGCAATAGCCCTCCCGGCCAGCTCTATTCCATACAGACTGATGTCGGAGCTGTCCAGAAAGGCGACCATACTTTGCACGACCATCGAGTTGTGCCCCATATTCATTCACCACATCGAGTACAGCCGGAAACCGGGGGTTATCGGCGAGCTGAAGCGTACCGGATCCGGTACCGCGTTCACCGCCGCTGTCGGCGGTCAACGCCGACCCATGTTCTTGATGCCGGAGCCGCCGAACGCGATCAGAACCGTCTGCCGACTCTTCCTACCGCGTCCGGAGCCAGCGATCACCGTCCCTTCGGCCACCTTACCCTGTTCGATGAACTTCAGCTCGATCCCCACCGCAGGAAGCCTGGAAGATCGTCAGATGAGAACTCTTGAGGAGTGACCCCAGAGTAGATCCGCCATGACATGTCTGGATACTTGGCGATGACATCATCGATATACATGGTCGCAGTAGACGCCATCGAGATATCAAAGTACTCAGAACTTGACCGTCCGTCGCCTCTCACGCTTTCCGATACCAAAAGGAGAGTGTCCGATCCCACATAGATCCGGTCATCCATCGACGGGCACGTCAACGGCGGCAGCGGAAATCTCTCGTAGCCGGAGATGGTGTCGACCAATTTTCCTGCGGTTACGCCGTGGGCGTAGCACTGATTCTGCGCTCCACGGGCCGAGCTCAGAACAGTCACATAGAGAAGGAACTCGGATGGCGAGTGCCGGGTCGGCAGCCGATCCGAGCCCACTTCCCTTTCATGGACAAGCGGATCGTCACCAGGCGCTAACCTTTACCAGCTGATTCAGAAGGCCCGGAACTCTGAGTTCATTCCCCGCTTTGCCCAGACGATCAGACGTTTACCGTTCTCCGGCAGATCGGTGACTCCACCCGCCCTGAGCACATCCGCGCAATGCGTGAGGCAGCTGTTTTGGAACCAACTGTATGGCCCCTGTCCGGTATCTACAACCTTCGCCTGATAAGCGAGTGCAGCCCGGGCGTCAGGCAGGTTGAAAGTCACCTGTATAGGGCCGCTCGGCCCAGTGTAGTCACTGATCGGAGTTTGCATGCGGTCAGCAGTCGGCATGAGGTGGGTGTGCCTGACGTTTCCCGCTGAATCCATCACCTCGATGGTGAAGTGGATATTTCCCCCGTCTTCGGTGTGGGCGTGGATAACGGCCTGCCCGCTTGGGGGGCAGTTGTGGACGAGGACGGGGGTGGTGCCGGCGGCGGCGTAGTAGGTGTGGTCGGATTCGACGGTGAGGTTGTGGACCTGCTGGTGCCGGGTCCAGGTGTCGACCGCGGTGATCTGGACGTGGGTTCCCGCGCTGGTGCGCAGCCACATGCCGGGCTTGAGCTTCCCGGCGTCCACCCACTGATTGAGCGCGGGGATCCAGAACGGGTGGTTGTCGGTGACCTGAAGCGTGCCGGTCTTGGTACCGCGTTCGCCGTCGGTGTCGACGGTGACGCGGACCATGTCTTTGGTGCCGGAGTCGCCGAACGTGGTCAGGACCGTCCGCGGGCCCGTCTCACCGGTGACCGGATCGGTGGCCAACACCTTGTCGCCGACCTTGATCTGGTCGATGGGCTTCAGGCTGCCGTCGCCCATCAGGACGGCGGTGCCGGGAACGAAACTGCACTTGGCGGGCTTGGCCGCACCGGTGCCTGCGCGAGAGTTGGTTTTCTTGGCTGCGGCGGGCCTGGCTTTGGCCGCACTGTTGCCCTTGGCGGTGGCGCCGCCCTTGCCGCCGCCGGAGCCCTTGATCTTGCCGGCGACGCGGGGGGCGACGCGTTGTATGACGGGTGCGGCGGCTTTGGCGGCCAGGCCGGCGGCGCCGTGGGTGACGACGCCTACGGCTGCGCCTTTGGCGCCGGCTTTGAGGAAGCCTCCCGCGGACCATTGGTCTCTGGGGGTGTGCTGGGCGTAGTTGACCGCGCCGTAGACGGCTCCCGCGGCGGCTGCGCAGGCGACGCCGCCGGCGCCGGTCCAGCCGACCGCCAGACCGCAGCCGACGCCGACCGCGATGGAGGCGATGGTGGCGCGGTGCTTGCTGACGAAGCCGCCGATGGCTCCGCCGACCTTCTTGAACTTGCACGTCCAGCTCTTGCAGGGCGGCGGTGCGGGAGGTGCGGGGGACGGCACGTAACCGATCGGGGCGCCGCCGTAGCTGGGGGTGCCGCCGTAGCTGGGCGCGCCACCGCCGGAGCCTCCTCCTCCGCCAGAGCCGCCGCCCCCCGACGACGGCCGCTTGGGCGGCCAGCCGCACATGACGCCGTCACAGGGCATGAGGCCGTCGGGGTCGCTCAGGTTGACGGGGTCGTTGTTGGCGTAGTTGTAGGCGTTCCAGGTGCCGGGGTCGTCTCCGTTGTACAGGGGGTCGGTGCTGAGGAACCGGCCGATGCCGGGGTCGTATTCGCGGGCGCCCAGGTGGGTCAGGCCGATGGTGGAGTCTTTGGTGCCGCCGACGTAGCCCTTGTCCATGACGGTGGGCCAGATGCCGATCGGGTTGGTGCGTTCGGTGCCGAACGGGCCGAAGCGGCGCAGGCTCCAGCTGTCCTGGTCGACGGCGTTGATGGTGATGTCGGTGCTGTCCTGGTAGTCGGGGACCAGGAACCGGACGCTCGAGCTGCTGGTGCCGGTCCGGTAGGCGACGGTCGCACCGCCGTGGCTGTAGTAGCGGATCGCGCTGACCGCGCCGGTGGAGGAGACCTTCACCTCCTGGCTGGGCAGGTAGAGGGTCTTCCCGGTCGTGTCCTTGCGGATGAGGCGGTTGCCGGCGGCGTCGTAGATGAAGCCGGCCAGTTCGTTGCCGCCGGTGTCGGTGACCTTGGACAGGTTGCCTTCGGCGTCCCAGATCAGCTTCTGCCCGGGGCGGGCGGTGGTGTTGCCGGCCTCGTCGTAGGTGTAGAGGTCGGTGCGGGTGCCAGCGCCCTGGGTTTCGGTGACGCTCTTGAGGGCGTGCGGGCCGAGGGGGCCGCCGGAGCCGAGTTCCGCGGGGTAGGTGTAGGTGCGGACCTTGTCGGCGGTGGGGCCGCCGGTGAAGGCGTGCTGGATCTCCTTGGTGCGGTTGCCCAGCTTCTCGCCGTTGCTGTCGTACTCGTAGGTCGTCCAGTACGGGGCGGGGCCGCCGATGGTGGTGGCCGAGGGGGCCGTGGAGCAGTCGGCGGTGCTGGTGGACCACGCCTGGGTGAGGCGCTGGGCGTAGTCGTAGGTGAAGCACTGCCGGTCGGGGGCGGCGCCGACGGTGTTGGTGAGGATCGAGTTGATCGATCCGGAGTCGGTGTAGGAGTACCTGGTCTCGACGTCATAGGTGGCCGCCGAGGTCTGCCGCCTGACCGTGGCGCGGGTGAGGCGTCCGGTGGCCTCGTCCCGGTCGAAGGTCTGCCAGATGAACCTGTCGGAGACCGACGCCATGGCGAGCTGGGTGACCTCGCCGTGGGAGTCGTAGACGGTGTCGGCGACGTAGGTGGCCAGGCCGTAGGTCCACTCGGGGAGTCCGTCGTCGTTGTAGTAGGTGGAGACGTCCTCGGCGGGCAGCCCCGTGCTGCCGCCCACCGCCGGGTAGGACGTCGCCATCGGGGAGCCGTCGAAGTTGTAGGCCTGCGTGGTGGTGTAGGTGCCGGCCAGCGCGCCTTCGGACGCGGGGATGGTGACGGTCGTTCCCTTGGGCCGGTAGAGCGCGTCGTAGCCGGTGACGGCGGTGGTGTACTTGTCGGCGCCCACGTGGCGGGTGGCGGTGGCGGGCAGGCCCAGGGCGTAGGGGACGGTGTCGTAGGTGAAGGACGTCAGCGGGGACGTGCCGTTCTTCACCTCCAGGAGGCGGCCCAGCTTGTCGTAGCCGTAGGTCAGCGTGGTGCCGCGGGCGTCCCTGGACGTGGCGATCTGGTCGAAGGCGTCGTAGGTGACGGTCGTGGTGCCCTTGTCCGGGTCGGTCGAGGTGACCGGGCGTCCCTGGACGTCGTAGGTGGTCTTCCAGACGTTGCCGGCGGCGTCGCGTCGTTCGTGCGGGCGGCCCGCGGCGTCGTAGGAGATGGTGCTGGCGATGTAGGCGCCGGACAGGTCGGTGGTCTTGTACCTGCGGACCTCCACCACGCGGCCGCGGGCGTCGGTGATGCTCATCGTCGGCATCGCCCCGGCCGGCGGGATGACGGTGGTGCGCTCGCCGTCGTACCGGTTGGTGGTGGTCCACTTCTTGGTGGACTTGCTGTAGAGCGTCGAGGTGAGCAGGCGTTCGGCGCCGTCGTAGGTGCTCAGGGTCTGGGACGGGACCTGGTTGTCGTCGGCGCTGGTGAGCACCCCGGACGGGTCCCCCGCCATGATGTAGGGGGCGTTGGCCTTGAACACCAGGCCGCGGCTGTCGTACTTGGTGTCGGACACCATCCGGCCGCCGCCGGGCGCTTCGGTCTGGGTCTGGCGTGGCCGCAGCAGCCCGTCCAGCAGCTCGACCGACGTTTCGTAGGTGTCCGGGTCGATGGCGCGGAGCGTCTTGGTCGTGACCGAGACCGGGTTGCCGTCGGCGGGGAAGGTGTAGGTGTAGATGGTGGACGGCCGGTCGGGGTTGTTCTTGCGGCTGTTGTTGGGCAGCCACGCCCGGATGATGCGCCCCAGCCCGTCGTAGACCGCCTCGGCGGTGCGGTTGTTGGGGTCGGTGACCTTCGTCGGAGTGCCGCGCGCGGGGTTGTACTCGGTGGTGGTGGTGAAGCCGGCCGGTGCCGCTCCCGCGACGCTGACCGGCGGGGTGGTGACGGTGGAGGACTTCAGCCAGCCTTCGGGCGCGTCGGTGTAGGTGGAGGTGGTGGTCCGGTCGTCGGCCGTGGTGGACGGGTCCCCCACCTCCGTGGTGGAGGTGACGCGGCCGTACCGGTCGTGGACGTTGGTCACCGCGGCCGTGGTCGTGGAGCGGCCGCCGGTCACCGCGGTGACGGTCTCGATCCTGCGGTCGTCGCCGCGGGTGGGGAAGTCGCCGTACTGCCCGTCGTCGTAGATGGTCTTGACGTCGGAGATCATGTCTGCGGGCACGAGGTTCGGCTCGCTGCTGGCGGCGTTGTCGCAGTCGACGGCGACCTTCAGGACCCGGATGGGCAGCGTGTAGATGCCGGGCGCGGGCGCGGTGCCGCCGGGGTAGACGGTGCGGGTGCAGGTGTCGTCGGCGGCGGTGGCCGGGTCGCCTTCGTCGTCGACCGCGACGGTGCGGCCGAGCGAGTCGTAGTCGTAGACGGTCTCGACGTAGCGGTCGGTGCCGTCCGACCGGCGCTGGCGGGTCTTGGTCCAGGCGGGCTTGACCCAGCCGCCGTGCACGGTGATGTCGTCGTCGCTGTTGGTGTCGCGGAACGTCCGCGTGATCGTCTTGTTCCACCTGGGCCGCGAGACGGTGGCGGTTATCTCCGCCTCGTCGGTGAACGCGCCGTTGAAGGTGCGTTCCTCCAGCACCGCCCCGGCCAGCGCGTCCACGTCGGTGATCCCGCCGAGCAGGTTCTTGGAGTCGGTGACCGTGACGCTGGACGGCGTGGCGCCCTTGCCCTGGTAGTTGCCGTCCATGCCGCGGGCGTAGGTGGTCTCGGTGCGGGACTGCTGTTCGCCGTTCTGCCCGTCGCCGACGACGGTGCGGACCTTGCCGTAGCCGCGCCACTGCGACCAGGTGCGCCACTTGTCCTTGGTGAGCCCGTCGTCCTCGGCGTACCGCCAGGCCGCGCCGCCGACGTAGGTGTAGGCGGTGACCTTGGAGCGGGACTGCCCCGTCGCGTCCGACTCGATGATGCGGGTGGCGACGTACTTGTGGTACCAGTCGTTGACGATCTTGCCGTTGGGGTCGCGCCACCGGACCGGGAAGCACCGTTTGGTGTTCGCCTTGGGGTCGGGCATCGCGCCCTCTTGGTACACGCAGTCCCCCGCCGGGGTGGGCGTGACGTACGGGTCGGAGTAGTCGACCGTTGTCGTCGACCCGGTGCCGTTGCTGACGCCGACCAGGCGGGGGCGGTCGTAGCCGGGCAGGGCGTCCACGCCGGTTCCGCTGCGGCCGGTCACCACGCGGTTGGGCATGAGCTGGCCGGTGAGCGTGATCCGGGGCGCCTTGACGTCCTCGCCGTACGCGCCGGTCTGGTCGATGGTGTTCAGCCAGAGCACGCCGTTCTGGTAGGTCTGCCCCAGCTCGTAGATGTCGACGGGCTCGTAGCCGGGGTTGTCGCCGCCCGTGATCTGGTCGTTGCGCAGCAACGTGGTGATCTTGGTGAGCCGTTTGCGGTCGAAGAAGGTGGGCGACGCCTTGCGCAGGCCGCAGTCCTCGCCGTCGTCGCAGATCTGGTCGTCCGGCAGGTCGGTGCGGTCGGCGACGTCGAAGCGGACGCGGGCGGTCGCCCGCGTGGCGTAGGTGGCGCCCTGCCGCTGGCCGTAGTCGATGCGCTTGAGGTAGCCGCCGGAGTCGTACCTGGTGCCGCCGGAGAACTGCTCGACCCGCGTGTAGTTGTTGGTCTCCTTCTTGTAGTAGTAGGTGATGGTGTTCTTGTGCGGGTCGACGACGTGGTCGAGGTTCCACCGCCACGCCTGCCGGCACCAGGCGTCCTTGAACGTGGCGTCGTGGCACGGTTCGCCGGAGTCGTCGCCGAAGACCGGCACGGTCCAGGTCGAGTCGGTCCCCTGCTCGCCGGACGACCAGTCGTCGGGATGGTTGACGCCGAAGATGTACTGGACGCCGTCCAAGGTGGTGACGCGCCACCACTCGCCGTTGTCGTCGCCGTTGTCCGCCCCGGTCAGGCGTTCGATCTTCGAACCGTCGTCGTTCTTGGGGCGCCACGTCTTGGCCGCGCTGTCGTACAGCAGTTCGGTGGCGCGCCCGTTGAGGGACAGCACCGCGTTGTCGCGGCCCCAGCACAGGTCGCCGGAGGTGTGGCCGTCGTCGACGCAGGGCTTGTACTTGCGTTCGATGAAGCCCGGCCAGTAGTCGAACCCGTCGCCGATCCAGGACGCCTGGGAGTTGTCCGCGGCGGTCCTGCCGTCCACCGCTCCGGAGTTGTAGGCGATGGTGATCTCCGGCAGGAGGTCGCCGGGGACGGGCGGCAGCCGCACCGGGTAGGACCAGGAGAACTCGCCGGTGTTGGTCCCGGCGGACCAGTTGGAGGCCGGGGTCAGCTTGGTCGCCGTCCAGTCGCCGCCCGGACCGGACGGTCCGGCCTCGGCCGCCAGCACCACCGCGGTCTCGGCCTGCCCGGTCGCGGCGGCGGGGACGTCCACGTCCGCCGACAGCGACGCCGATTTGGCGTCGTTCACCGTGGGCAGAGGTGTGCGCTTCTGGCATTCCGTCTTCGCCGGGGTGGTCAGCGCGCACGCGGGCAGCCGGACGAGCCGCAGCCGCGACGCCCAGTCGCCGCCGTGCGCGGAGGCGAAACGCGCGTAGTTCACGCCGACCTTGACCCGGCCGGCCTTCCCGGCGGACACGGCCATCACCACGCCGTCGCTGCGCACGGCCTCGGCCGTCTTGCGGTCGGCCATCCGCACTTCGACCCGGGGCGGAACGGTCTCGCCTTCGGCGCGGGCGTCCTTGCGCGGGGTGGGCTCGGTCAGCCAGACCGGCAGTTCGCCCGCCTGCACCCACGGCATCCGGCCTTGGGTCTTGGCCGCGGTCTTGGACGCCTTGGCCAGGTCGGCCGTCTCCTGCGTCTCGGCCGGCCACGACGGTTCGGGCGGCTTGCGGTCGGCCGGCGTGCCGGCCCGTCCGGGCAGCTTCTCCGGACGGGCCTTGATGACGTGCCCCTCGACCTTGGGGATCTTCTGGGTCTCGGGGCGGCGCTTCTCGCCCCACTCCGACAGCGTGGGGCGGACGGCGGCGGCCGCCTCTCCCACCGTCCCGGCCAGCAGCGCCAGCGAGCAGGTCAGCGCGACCGGCACCATCATCACGCGTGCCCTGCCGAGCACCCTCAGCACTCCACCCACCGAGGCCTCACCTGTCCGTGCTGTCGTTCGGAAGCCAAAAGTCCAGGGACCGGGGGCAGAGGAGCGCCCCGTCGTCCGGAGCGATGGCCGCGGTCACTCGCCGCATCGCCACCACGCATCGTCGGGAAGGCAGCCCAGCTTCCAGATCTGGTGCTGCGGTGGCGGGTCCTGCGGCGAGCCCTGGACCACGGTGGCGCCGTCGGCGGCGGAGCCGCCCTCGGGCTCGGCGACCATGCCGCTGTGCTGGGCGATCAGCCGGTATCCGAACTTGCCGTCGGGGGCGATCGAGACGACCTTCCAGCTCTGGTGGGCGGCGCCCGGGTCGCACTGCCCCTGCCGCACGTTCGCCCCTGCCGCCGTCGCCGCGTCGGCCACCTCCAGGCACTCGGCGGTCTTGGGGTCGCCGAGGGTGTTGACGTTGACGAGGGTGTAGTAGCCGTTGCCCTGGTGCACGAACTTCCAGTCCTGCCAGGCGCCGCCGTCGCAGGCCCGCTGGACGACGTCGGCGCCGTCGGCCGTGGAGGCGCCCTCGACCGCCAGGCACTTCCCGCTGTCCGCGCCCACCAGCCGGTAGGTGATGCCGTCCAGTTCGTGGCGCTTCTGCTCGGTGATGTTCCACAGCTGCTCGTCCTGCTGGGGGTCGGCGCAGGACCACTGGACGACGTTGCCGCCCTCCGTCTGGCTCGCCCCGTCCACCGCCAGGCACTTGCCGCTGTGCTTGGACACCAGCCAGTACCCGCCGGCCTTCATCTCGACCCGCCACTTCTGGCCGTCGCCGCCGTTGCAGTCGTACTGCCGCACGTTGCGGCCGTCCGCCGTCCCCGATCCGTCGGTCGCGTCGACGTCCAGGCACTTGCCGCTGCGCGGGTTGGTCAGCGTGTAGTAGCCGTCGCCCACCTCGGTGAACTGCCAGTCCTGCGCCGGACCGTGGTTGCAGAACCATTGGATGACGTTGCCGCCGCTGTCGGTGGACGCGCCCGCCACGTCCAGGCACAGGTCCGAGTTGACGTTGACCAGCCGCAGCGTCCTGCCCGCCAGCTCACGCTCCTGCACGGACTCGGCGTAGATGACTTTGAGGACCGACTCGTCGGGACGCGCCAGCGGCCACAGCTGCGAGTCGTCCATCCAGCCGTTCCAGAACAAGCCCCGGCCCGCGCCCGCGGCGGTCGCGCCGAACAGCAGCGGCCCGGATCCGGCGGCCGGCGTCCACTGGCTCGAGGCCGTCTTCGTCTCCGGCTGCATCACCCATTTCGTCGTGCACGACCAAGGCTCGTCGGGGGGACACACCTCGGTCCCGCCCTCGGCCTGGGTCCGCAGGAAGATCTCCTTGGAGATCGGGTCGTAGCCGCCCATCAGGGAGACCCAGTGGTCGGTCCACGGCGTGCCGTCGCCGGCCTGGGCCATGTCGCGCGACACCGACGCCAGCACGGTCCCGTCGGCCGCACGGTGCCGCAGCGTCCAGCGGCCGCCGATCCAGCCGAGCTCGAACACGCTGCCGTCCGCCGCGCCCTGGCTGACGGCGACCTGGTCGCCGCTGGTGGAGGCGAGCTTCACCCACGTGGAGAACATGAACCGCTTGCTGGTGTCCACCAGCGGCACGGGGCTGCCGTCCGGCGCCGTGCCCGGCCTGACCTCCCCGTACTGGCCCGAGCCCGACAGCCGCACCGCCCTGTCCGAGGGAACCGACGCGCCCAGGTTGCCCGGCTCGCCGAGGACGGCTCCCCCGGTGAACACCAGGTCGGCGTTGGGATTGGCGGCACCGCTGCCGCCCACGGCGCGGGCCACGTTGCCGCCGGTCTCGTCCATCGGCCAGGCGGCGTCACGCGGCGGCTGCTCCACCCCGAACTC
Organism: Actinomadura keratinilytica; assembly: GCF_039539665.1. Lineage (NCBI taxonomy): Bacteria > Bacillati > Actinomycetota > Actinomycetes > Streptosporangiales > Thermomonosporaceae > Actinomadura > Actinomadura keratinilytica. The sequence goes on along the minus strand of NZ_BAABDO010000001.1, from coordinate 164,886 downwards.
GTATTTCTTGACCGCGCTCGGGTTGCCGGCACGGTCGAAGGACGTCACTTCGAGCCACTGCCATCCGAACTTCTTCGGCGTCCACGCCACGCTCGCCGACGCTCCCGCGGCGACGTCCTTGGCGCCCTGCGTGCCGTCGGAGAACTTGTAGTGGAACCGCACCACGTCCCCCGACCCGTTCGGGGTCAGCGTGAACGTCCCCGGGAGGTACTTGCGGGCCTCCGAGTCGTACCCCGAGGTCCTCCCTTCCGGGTACTCCGCCGATGTCACTCCCGGCACGGCGGGCCGCCTGGCGTCCACCGTGTACTCGCACCACGCCGACCACGGCCCTGACAGGCCGGTGTCGTCCTGGGCGCGCACCCGCCACATCCAGCTCGTGCCGCCGTCCGGCGTCGCCGGGGAATCGTCGCCCTTGAGGATCGTGGTCGCCGCGTGCAGATAGCCGTCCGGCTCGGCCTTCTGGTACGCCCCTCCCGCCGGGGAGTACTTCAGCCAGCTCTCCTCGGGCTTGCCCAGGGGCGCGATCTCGTACTCGGCGCGCAGCAGCTGGCCCTGGGCGCCGCCCACGTTGTCACCGTCGTAGTCGCTCAGCTTGGCCCGCGCGGTGCGGTCCTTCGACCCGCCCATCCACGGGCGCCCCGAGCCGCGCACGCACTCCTTGCGGTCGGTGCCGCCGTTGGTCATGTGCACGTCCTTGGGGGCGTTGGGCACCCGCGAGTACTTCACGACCATCCGCGGATCGACGTCGAACACCTTCCAGGTGTGGGTGTCGTCGTAGTCCTTGTCCGGGAAGATGCCGAGCGTGAAGATGTCCCACTTGTGGTCGGTCGCCCACTGCAGCAGCCGGACCAGGTGACCGCCGGTGAACTTCACGTCGTTGGCGGTGCCGGCGTCCCCGCACTCCGGGCGCCCCACCTTGACCGAGGCGGTGGTCAACCAGTTGGTGTCCCAGCCCGACCCCTCCGGGATGAACGCCGCGGGCGCCGAGTTCCACGTCGTCGACGAGGAGATGTGCCCGACGTTGAACAGCCGGACGTCCCGCGCGGTGCACGACCAGGCGTGCAGCGTGTCGAAGGTGATGGACACGTCGTTGATCTTCACCTTGACGTTGCCGGACCACACGTGCAGCGGCGAGGCGTCCATCCGGATGTAGGACCGCTTGTCGGTGTGGTCCTCCACCTCGCGTCCGGTCGGCAGCCGGTCCGGCTTCCAGTACGAGGCGTTGGGGAAGGTGCGGTCCACGTACGCCCAGCCGGAGTTCCAGTTGCCGTACCCGTCGCCGTCGCTCTCGCGGTGGCCGTTCCAGGTCTGCCAGGACGGGTCGAGCACGATCGGGAACCGGGCGTCGTCCGCGGTCAGCAGATCGCGGTCGGGGACCAGCACCAGGACGCCCTCGCCCACCTCGACGTCCATCGGCTCGACGGCGGAACGCGGCGCCGGGCCCGCCGCGACCTCCTCCGGCGCCGTCCGCAGCGACGCCGACTGCCCGGCGGGCGTGGTGCCCTCCCACATCAACGGGGCCGGGGCGGTGAAGACCTCCTCGCCGGACTCGTCCACCGCCGCCATGCGATTGCCCGGCAGCTCCTGCAGGCGAAGCCCCGACGCGCGCACGCCGAATTCGATCCTGGCCAGTTCGGGGTTGCGCGCCGCCTCCGGCGTCCGCACCACCACCGAGTGGCTCCACCCCGTCGGTGTCGACCGCACCACCAGGTCGATCCCGGGCCCGCCCGCGTCGACGTAGGTGGCGCTGGGGCCGTCGAGCACCGGGGCGGGCAGCCGCGCGCCCGGCCACGTCAAGGTCAACGACTTGTCGCCCTTGGTCATCGTGGCCAGCACGTCGTCACCGCCGGCTCCGAAGGACACCCCGTTGACGGTCATCCGCGATGCGATGTCACCGGTCGGGCGCCGCTCCAGTGTCAGGTCCGCGTCGCGGAAGACGCCGTCGCGCTTCACCCGCACCGGAACGGGAGAGGTCTCCAGCAGCAACTGGCCGTCCGGCAGCGCACTCAGTTTCACCGTCTCCGACGTCCGCTCCTTGACCTCCACCGGTTGCCCGGTGTTCCTGGCCTGCGCCACGGCGGCGTCTTCCGGTGACGGCGACGTGGTCTGCCCGTCGGCGGGGGCCGCTGCCGCGTGGACCGTCGGCACCGACAGCATCACGGCCACGAGCACCGTCGAAGTCGCGACCGCGATACCCCGGGAGCCTGCTCGGCAGACACCCCTGAATCTCACGGAAGACCACGAGCACCCCACGTGAGGCCAGGCAGCCACGGACACCCCGCAAGATGTGAAAGCGAAACAAAGTCGGCTCAACCTAACGAGCTGGTGATCATGAGAAAAGATGCAAGTTTCCAATTACTCATATGACATTCGCCACATAGTGGGTTTGACAACCCAACCCTCTCTCTGCACGTCGCCGCCCGCGATCGAACGCGCCCTGCTGGTCACCAAGCGCGGCATCTTCCCTGTGGACCACCTCACCGGGTTACGGACACGCCCTTGTTTCTATCGCGGTCAGACAAGAACAGGTGACAATAGGTATTCGATGGTTCACTCCAGATGATCGGCGCGCCGTCTCTCGCGTGCACCTTTTCGGCACAACTCAGCCGCCGACCGCTGAAATGGCGGCACATGATGACGAGCGAGCCCCCTGGCAGCACGATCGGCGCATCGATCACCACCGGTCGTCCATGGGCCGGTGTATCGCTCGATGGCCGCAGCAAGGAGGACACCGGACACCAGCGGACAGCCCACAACGGAACCGCCCCCCCGGGGGGTGTGTCGTCAGGGACCATCGGTGACAGGCAACACGCCATGGGCGGTTCTCGAACAACGAGAGGGCCTTCTGGTTCCGGTATGGATTGCGCGATGTGCACCGACGTCCAGGAGGCCCTCGTGTCCCACCGCGACGCCCCGTTGCCCCGACCGCCTCGCCCGGCGTGTCGTCGAGGGCAGCCGGTCGCTGCGGCGGGCTGCCGATCGTTTAGGCGTCGGCCACACCACCGCCGCACGCAGCAGAGCGTCCGGTCTGTCCGGTCCGTGTCCGGCATTGATCGCTACCGGTACCGGACGGTGCCGCGGACCGGCGCCGACGCCGCGCTCCGCGACGGCCGCTACCGGCTCGTCCCGGCCGTCAGGGAAGCGGCGGAGCACATGCGTGTCGGGCCCGCACATGCCGCAAGTCGGGAGCCCATGGCTGCACTGATGCGCGGTGCCGTGGGGGAACGGCGGGTCGCGGCGGGCGGTGGGTCAGCCGCGGTTCGGTGGAGTCTCGGTGCCGGTCACTTGTGCTGCGGCCCTGGCGAGGAGGTCGCGGAAGAAGGTGTGCTCGGCGTCGCGGTCGTACAAGGGGTGCCACCACATGGCGTCGACCAGGGGGCCGACGTCGAAGGGGCAGGGCAGGGCGCGGATGCCGACGTCGGTCGGGAGCTTGCGGACCAGGCGTTCCTGGAGCAGGGCGATGCGTTTGGTGCCGGCGACCAGGCCGGGGACGGTCAGGAAGCTGTCGCACACCACCTGCACGCGCGGTTCGATGCCGAGCATGCGCATCTGGCGGGCGGCCGGGGTCGACGCGGTGGGGCCGTGGTAGGTGACGACCCAGGGCATCGCCGAGATCTGCTCCACGGTCAGGGACGTGCCGACCTCGTCGTTGTCGGCGGACACCACCAGCACCCAGTCGTCCCAGAGCACGTCGCGGTGCGGCAGGTCGGTGACGAAGCCGTGCGGGAGGACGAGCAGGTCGGTGGTCAGCAGTGTCTGCTCGGCCTGGTCCACCACGTTGGGCGTGTTGTGCACGATCCGCAGCCGGGCGAGCGGGGCCTCCTCGGCGAGCAGTTCGCTGAGGGCGTTTCCGAGGACGGCGCAGCCGTAGTCGCTCATCCCCACGCTGAACTCGCGGGTGGACTGCGCCGGGTCGAACTCCAGCTGGGCGCTGAAGACCCGGTCCACGTTCTGCAGGGCCAGCCGCGCCCACGGTTTGAGCTGCATGGCCAGCGGCGTGAGCCGGTACTCGTTGCCCACGCGGCTGAGGAGCTCGTCGCCGAAGTGGCGGCGCAGCCGGGCCAGGGCCGCCGACAGCGCCGGCTGGCTGAGGCCCACCTGCTGGGCGGCCCGGGTGACGCTGCGCTGCTCGAGCAGGGCGTTCAGCGAGACCAGCAGGTTCAGATCCAGGTTCGAGAGACCGGCCACCCGCGAAGTGTATCGATGAGACTGATGTGCACCATAAGACATCTCCTCTTCCCTGATACCCCCCGCGTCTGTGAACGTAGGGGGCGTCATCCGGAGGGTTGGAGAAAGGCCCCGTATGCGCCCTGACAAGCTCGACCGCACCGACCCCGCGGGCGCGATCGCCGCGGCCGCGCAGCGCTGCTCCAACTGGGGGCGGTGGGGGGCGGACGATGTCCTCGGCACGCTGAACTTCCTGGACGAGGCCAAGAGGCGGGAGGGCGCCGCGCTGGTCCGCCGCGGCGTGAGCTTCTCGCTCGCGCAGCCGTTCGACATGGACGGCCCCCAGAAGGGCTGGCGCCGCCGGACGAACCCGGTGCACACCATGCTGGACACGGGGACCGACGCCGAACGCGGCGGCCAGGGCTTTCCGCACGGGTTCGGCGGTGCCGACGACGTGGTCTTCATGCCGCTGCAGGCATCGACGCAGTGGGACGGCCTGGGCCATGTCTTCGACCACGGGATGGCCTGGAACGGCCGGCGCGCGGGCGCCGTCGTCACCGCCGCCGGCGACCGGGTGACCGGCATCGAGACCGCCGCCGCCTCGATCGTCGGCCGCGGGGTCCTGCTGGACGTCGGCAGGGCCATGGGCACCGACGGCGAGCTGTCGGACGGCTTCGCGATCACCGTCGAGCACCTGGAGGCGACCATCGCCGCCCAGGGCGAGTCGGCGCGTGTGGGCCGCGGCGACCTGGTGTGCGTGCGCACCGGCCGGCTGTCCCGCGCCCGCCGGGAGGGCTGGGGCGACTACGCCGGCGGGGACTCCCCCGGCCTGTCGTTCACCACCGCCGACTGGCTGCACGACACCGAGATCGCCGGGATCGCCACCGACACCTGGGGCTTCGAGGTCCGGCCGAACGAGTTCGACGACGCGTTCCAGCCGCTGCACCAGGTGTGCATTCCCCACATGGGCCTGTTCATCGGCGAGATGTGGGACTTCGACGCTCTGGCGGCCGACTGCGCCGCGGACGGGGTGTGGGACTTCTTCCTCTGCGCCGCGCCGCTGCCCGTCACCGGTGCCGTCGGCGCCCCGGTCAACCCGATCGCCGTGAAGTGACGGTCGGCGCCGCTCCGGCAGGCCCGTGTCCCGGCCCTCGCGCGCCGCGTCGCCCGGCGCCGGCCGCACCCACCCGAAACGACCACCGGTTGGAGGCCTCATGTCCACACGCCTGATCACCCATCTCAGGCACGTCGCCCTCGCCGTGCCCGACCTGCGCAAGCAGCTGGCCTTCTTCACCGACACGTGGGGACTGGTCACCGAGCACACCGACACCGGCCTGGTCTTCCTGGCCGCCGCGGGCAGCCCGGAGCAGTACGTCGTCCGGCTGCGCCAGGCCCCCGGCAAGCGGATCGACCTCATCTCGTTCGGCGCGGCGAACGCCGCCGACGTCGACACCCTCGCCGAGCAGCTCGCCCGGGACGGCGTGCGGCTGGTCAACGAGCCCGGCGACCTGCAGACGCCCGGCGGCGGCTACGGCTTCCGGTTCTTCGACAACGAGGGCCGCACCGTCGAGATCAGCTCCGACGTCGACGTGCGGCGCCACCGCGCCATCGAGGAGGGCGAGGACATCCCGGTCCGGCTCTCCCATGTCGTCGTCAACTCGGCCGACCCGGAGGGGACCCGGGCCTTCTACGAAAAGCACCTCTCCTTCGCCCTGTCCGACACCCTCATGCACCCCCGCATGGGGGAAATGATGTGGTTCATGCGGGTCAACGGCTGGCACCACAGCCTGGCCATCGCACGCGGGCCGCATGCTTCGCTGCACCACGCCTCCTTCGAGATGCGCGGCCTGGACGAGTACATGCGCGGAACCGGGCGGCTGCTGCGCGCCGGCGTCGAGAAGATCTGGGGACCGGGCCGGCACCTCGCCGGCAACAACACCTTCAGCTACTTCCTCGACCCGCACGGCAACACCGTCGAGTACACCACCGAGCTGGAGATCCTGGACGAGGACACCTGGCACCCGCACGTCTACGACTTCTCCAAGCCCGAGGTGAGCGACCAGTGGGGAACGGCCAATGCGATGAACGAGTTCGTCGCTTCCCGTTCGTTCAACGACCCTGACGAGGGTCTGTTCATCGCTCCCCCGGTGTGATCCGATGCGTTTCGCCACATGGGACGACGGCAATGCCGTCACCGCCGGAGTCGTCGGCGACGAGGGGCTGCACCCCCTGCCGCCGGACACCGCCGTGCTCGACCTGGTCGGCGCGGGCCTGCCCGCCGCGATCGAGGCCGGGACGCAGGCCCTGTCGAGGCCTCCCGTCCCGCTCGCCGACGTGCGGCTGCTGCCGCCGCTGCAGCCCACGGCCATCCGCGACTTCGTGGCCTTCGAGGAGCACGTCGAGGGGGTCGTGATGAGCGTCGGCGACGGCAGCGGCGTGGTGCCCGAGTGGTACGAGGCGCCGACCTTCTACTTCACCAACCCCTACCCGCTCTACGGCGCGCACGACGACGTGCCGGTGCCGCCGGGCTCGGCGCTGTTCGACTTCGAGCTGGAGGTCGCCGCGGTGGTCGGCCGCAAGGTGGCGTCGGAGCCACCGGAGCGGCTGCGCGACGCGGTCTTCGGGTACACGATCCTCAACGACTGGTCGGCCCGGGATCTGCAGCGCCGCGAGATGAAGGTGCTGCTCGGTCCCGCGAAGGGGAAGGACGCGGCGACCACGCTGGGCCCGTGGCTGGTGACCGCGGACGAGCTGGAGCGGTTCCGCGACGACGACGGCTTTCTCGCGCTGGAGATGCGCGTGTCGGTCAACGGCGTCGAGATCGGCCGCGACCTGCTGTCCAACATGGGCTGGCCGTTCGAGGAGCTGGTGTCCTACGCCTCCCGCGGCACCACGCTCCGGCCGGGGGACGTGCTGGGCTCGGGCACCTGCGGCAACGGCGGGTGCCTCGCCGAGCTGTGGGGGCGGCGCGGCGGGCTCGACCCCGCCCCGCTGCGGCCCGGCGACGTGGTGGAGATGAGCGTGGAAGGCATCGGCACGATCCGCAACCGCGTCGTGCCGGGCCTCGACCTGCCGCCGGTCCGGCCGGCCCGCCCGCGGTCGCGGGCCCGCACCCGTCCGTCCTGACGGCCGACAGGTCCCGCCGGCCGCGCCGTCGCTGTGCGGCCGGTGGGGCCGTCCCGGCGGACCGGACGCCGGGCGCCGTCCGCGCCTCCCTCAAAACCCGTGTGACCAGGAAGGAACAGAGGTGTTCGAGTACTTTCCCGGCAACTATGTCTGGAACCTCGCCGTCGTCGCCACGCTCAACTCCGGCGGGCTGATCGACGAGGTCGACCGGGCCTGCCGGCCGATCAGGGAGGCGGCCGCCCAGGGCGAGGACGCCGGCACGCCCGACTTCCTGCGCGCGTGGACCGCCCTGACCGACCGGCTCGTCGGCCAGGCCGAGGCCGAGGAGAGGGCCGGGCACACCCGTACCGCCGGGCAGCTGTACGCGCGGGCCACGAACTACCTGTGCCAGGCCGAGCGGATGCTGTCCAACTCCGACCCCGCCCGCCTGCCGACCTACCGCCGGGTCCTGGAGTTGCAGCGAAAGGCCATGGACCTCAAGGACCGCGGCCGCGTCACCAGGGTCGAGATCCCCTACGAGGGCACCACGCTTCCCGCCTACTTCAGCCAGGCCCCGGCCGCCGACGACGGCCCGGTGCCGGTGATGATCCACTGGAACGGGTTGGACTCCACCAAGGAGCACATGTACTCGTCCGGGCACTGGGAGGAGCTGGCCGCCCGCGGCATCTCGTGCCTGATGGTCGACTGCCCCGGCTCCGGTGAGGCGCTGCGCCTGCAGGGGCTGACCGCGCGCATCGACACCGAGGCCTGGGCCTCGGCATGCGTGGACTGGCTGCTCACCCGCGACGACGTCGCCCCCGAGCGCATCGGGCTCGTCGGATGGTCGCTCGGCGGCTACTACGCCCCGCGGGCCGCCGCCTTCGAGAAGCGGCTGGCGCTGGTGGTGGCCTGGGGCGCCAACCACGACTGGGGCACGGTCCAGCGGCGGCGCCTCCAACGCGAGGGCGAGCGGCCCGTCCCGCACTACTGGGAGCACGTCCTGTGGGTCTGGGGCCACACCGACCTGGACGAGTTCATCGAATTCGCCGCCGGAGTCACGCTCGAAGGCGTCGTCGAGAACATCACCGTGCCGTTCCTGATCGCCCACGGCGAGAACGACCGGCAGATCCCGCTGTCCTACGCCCACCGCTCCTACGAGCAGGCCGTCAACAGCCCCAAGCGCGACCTGCGGATCTTCAGCGTGGCGGAGGGCGGCGCCGAGCACATCGGACTCGACCACCTCTCCCACGTCAGCGCCTACATCAGCGACTGGGTGGCCGACACCTTCGCCGAGCTGCCGAAGTCGCGCCCCTGAGCCGGCGGCCGGGGCGCCGCGCCCAGCGCGCCCGGGCCGCTCGGCCGGTCATGTCCTCCGCCCGGTACTGACGCTTGAGGGGCTCGACGGGGGCGACGCTGCTGTCGCTCCCCCATGGTCAACCCGGTGGAGGCAGAGACGCTGTGCACGCGGTCTCCCATGAGACACGCGTAGAGCGCTCGCATCCGCCCTTCTCCCGGCCCCCCGCGAGGAGCGAGTAGCGAGCCGCCTACGTGGGAGGTCTTCGGGCCGGACGACGATGTCCAGGGAACTGGGTGTTGAGCTGCGGTTACCCGAATGCGCGACGCCGCCGCGCCAAGGAAGCTGCACCGGTGCCTTGGCGCATCTGGGGAGAATTCCCACGCCGACCGTCTCCCCGGAGCGAGTGGCCGCTCTCGCGCGCTCAGCCCTCGCCTGTGTCGACCTCGATGTGCGCCCGCAGCCTCCCCCGGTCATCGACCCAGCCTTTGCCGGCCGCGAAGGCGATGTCCGCGAACTTCTGCGCCCACGCCTCGTCCCTCTCCCCCGCCAGCTCGGTCAGCAGGGCCGGATCGATCCACACATGCGGGGGGCGGTGACGACGACGCGGAAGCGGGTGAAGTCGTCCGGCTCGCACAACGTCACCGACGGCGGCACCTCACCGGTGTCTACACGGATGTACATCTCATTCCCTCCTGTCGGTCCGGTGGTGGGCGCCGGAACCGGTCCCTGCGCCCACCACCGGGGTTCCGACTCTTCGCATCGCGTCCGGACGATCCGTGAGCAGGCTGCCTCCGGGACGCTCGGCCGCCCCCTGCACTTCAACAGCCACCGGTGCGACTGCAACCGTTCACCCAACGCGCCGGTGAGCCGACGCTGTCAAGAGGATCCGGCTCGGGCACCCTCGGCCTCGCCGACCTGGTACGAGCGGATGTTGGCCTCCTTGCGTTGCCCAGGAAGCGACCGTGATGGCACGGCGAACCGGACCAGCCGCACGCCGCTGTCACAGCAGTGCACCGCTTGACAGTTACCGTGGCCCGGGCCCCAGGCGACCGCGACTACCTCCCGGATCGCGCCCCGCACGGCAGCATCGACACACGCCCACGGGCGATCAGCCCACCGTGCGCCGTCCTCCGCCCAGCCCAGGGATCCGCTCAGGCGCCGTCATCCCGCTGACAACGAGACCACAGCGACCGCGCGGCGCACCGCTCGGTCACCCTGTCGCTCATCGGCCTGGCAGCCACGGTGACGCCTGCGGCCACGCCGCGCGCGGGCAGGCAATCGACCCGCCTGCGCCGTCCACCGCGACCTCGGGCCTGCACGTCCGTCGGCCCGGGGATTCGTTCGGGGCACTGTCATCTCGTTGACGGCGTGCGCCTCCGGTCCGGCGACGCACGTTGAGATTGCGGATGACCCGCACGTGCGTGGTATGGCCGGTGCGTGCGTCACGGGCGCTCTTTCAGCACGGCCGTCGTGCGGCTCACCAGACCGGGCACGTCGGCGTCCGTCACGCCGTCCAGCAGCCACCGGACCAGCTGCATGGAGGCGTCGACGACCGTCCGGACGCGGGGGATCCGCCGTTCGTAGTACTCGGTGAGCAGGGCGTCGTCGAGCGTGTCGCGCGCGGTGAGGAGTTCGGCGAGGACGAGGGCGTCCTCCAGTGACATGGCGGCGCCCTGAGCCAGGGTGGGCGGGCAGCAGTGCGCGGCGTCCCCGACCAGGACGACACGGCCGCGATGCCAGGAGCCCTCCACCAGCATGCGGTCGAACCAGGTGTAGTTCACCTGGTCCGGATCGGTGATGGACTCGCGGATCCGCGGCCAGACGCCGCCGTAGCCCTCGGCCAGGCGGCGCATCTCGTCGGCGTAGGTCGCGGGGTCGAGGCTGTCCCGCGAGCGCTTGGGCTCCACCAGGTAGGCGTAGATGGTGTCCTGCCCGGTCGGGCAGTATCCGGCGATGTAGCAGGGGCCGCCGTAGGTCAGGTCGGTCCGCTCGACGCTCTCCGGACGCGGGGCGGGGACGCGCCAGATCGCCATGCCGGTGGGTTCGGGCCGGTCGGGGATGCCGATCAGGGAGCGGGTCGCCGAGCCGCGGCCGTCGGCGGCGACGACGAGGTCGTAGCGGCCGGTGGTGCCGTCGGTGAAGACGACGTCGACGCCCGCGGCGTCCTGGTCCAGGCTCTTGACGGTGACGCCGAGGCGGACGCGCGCGCCGCGGTCGCGGACCGCGGCGACGAGGATCCGCTGCAGCGTGGGGCGTCGCATGCCCACGGTGGCGGGCAGGTCGGGACCGCCGGTGCGGATCTCTTCGGAGACGTGCAGCACGGTCCCGTCGGGAGCGGTCAGCCCCAGGGTGTCAAAGCCGAAGCCGTGCTCGCGGACCTGGTCCCACACGCCGATCTCCCGCAGGCAGCGCAGGGCGTTGCCCTGGAGGGTGATGCCGGATCCGCGGACGTTCCAGCCCGGCTCGATCTCGACCAGGTCGACATCGACACCGGCGCGGCGGAGCAGGACGGCGATCGCGTTGCCGGCCGTTCCTCCCCCCACCACGAGGACATTGCGGACGCTGGGCATTGTCGGCTCCTTCTTGGTCGACGAGCGGTCATGGCGGCGTGACGGCGCGGTGGTGAGCCGGTCCCGGAGTCCACCGCCGCGGGGGCAGGTCCCGGGCGCGAGCGGACAGGAGAACTCCCCTGCTCCGGCTGTAGGTCTCATGCGGCTGTCCCCCATGTCACGGCGGTATTAATGCTGGTCCCACCGCACTGGATGAGGGAAATCGATTGTTCGGATCCGGATTATCCACGCGATTGATTTCCGCAGCGTGACCCCGCACGGGGGCAGGCCCCGATCACTGCCGTTCCTCGTCACCAGAGGCCCTCGTCCGGGAACTGCCCGCCGACCGGCTGCGCGCCTCACTGCGGTACGCGTCATGGAAGCGCCTTACGAGGCCGTTCCGCCGCAGGAAGCCTGTGGCGGCATCTCCGCCCGCACCCCACGACGCCACGCACATCCGGCTCCGCGCGGATCCTCGGCCGGTACGAGAGCCTGCTGCCCGTCCGGGCGGGAACATGAGCGCCGCCGTGGACCGGCGCGCGCTGCTCGGCGGCGGACTGGGACTGGGCCTGGCCGCCGGGCTGGGAGCCGCCGTCGCCGCCGGGCGTCCGGCCGGTGCGGGCACGTCGGGCGGGGCGCTGCGCATCGGCTACCTGCCGATCACCGACGCCTCCCCGCTGCTGGTCGCCCACCGCCGCGGGCTCTACGACCGGTTCGGGGTCCGGGTGGCCCGGCCGGTGCGGTTCCGCAGCTGGGCCGAGCTCGCCCAGGCGTTCGTGGCGCGGAAGGTGGACGTCGTCCACCTGCTCGCCCCCTTCGCGGTGCAGCTGCGGTACGGATTGGGCGCCCCGGTGCGGATGCTCGCCTGGAACCACACCAACGGGTCGTCCATCACCCTGGCGAACGGCATCACCGACCTCGGCGGCCTGGCCGGGCGGACGTTCGCCATCCCCTACTGGTGGTCGATCCACAACATCATCGCGCAGCGGCTGTTCCGCGCCGGCGGGCTGCGGCCGGTGCTGCGCCGGAACCCGTGCCGGAGCAGGGGCGAGGTGCGGCTGGTGGTGATGAGCCCCAGCGACATGCTGCCCGCCATGTCGAACGGCGTCATCAGCGGATACGTGGTGGCCGATCCGTTCAACGCCATGGCCGAGGTGCGCGGTGTCGGCAGGATCCACCGCTTCCTCGGCGGCCTGTGGCGCGACCACGCGTGCTGCGTGGTCGTGGTGAACCAGGCGACGATCGACGCCGACCCCGACCGGGTCCAGCGCTTCACCGACGCGCTCGCCGCCGCCCAGCTCGGCATCGCCGCGAACCGGCCCGCCGCGGCGGCCGCCCTCGCCGACGGCTACCTGCCGCAACCCCGGCCGGCCATCGGCAAGGCCCTCGGCTACCGCAGGGAGGGCTACGAGCGCACCGGCGCGATCCGCCGCCGCGACGGGGAGAGGCAGCGCATCGGCTTCTCCCCCTTCCCCTTCCCCAGCTACACCTCGGCGCTGGTCGAGGCGATGGGCCGGACCCTGGTCGACGTCGACACGCGCTTCCTCGACGGGCTGGACCCGGCCCGGGTGCACGGGGACCTGGTCGACGACTCCTTCGCACGGCGGGCCATCGCGACGTCCGGGTCTCCCGCGGCGTTCGGGCTGCCCGCGTCACTCACCCGCGTCGAAGAGGTGAACGTGTTCATGACCGCCGGAACCGAGCGGCCCCCGCGCCGGGCGCTGACGGTGGTGGTGCCGATCCTGGTGCTGGTCGCGCTGTGGTGGCTGCTGACCTCCGTGCCGGCGTCCGGCCACGTCGTGCTGTCGGGGTTCGCCCCGCAGCGGGCCGTGCCCGCGCTGTACGAGGCGGCCGTGCACGGCCGGCTGTTCCCCGGCACCGCCGCCAGCCTGTGGCGGCTGTTCCTCGGCCTGGCGATCGCGGCGGCGTGCGGGGTTCCGCTGGGGCTGCTGGTCGGGCTGGTCCCGGCCGTCGAGCGGGCCACCCGGCCGCTGTTCCACTTCCTGCGGATGATCTCGCCGCTGTCGTGGGCGCCGGTCGCGATCGCCCTGTTCGGGATCGGCCACCGCCCGGTGCACTTCCTGGTCGCCGTCGCCGCGGTGTGGCCGATCATGCTGAACGCCGCCGCCGGGGTGCAGGCGATCGACCCCGGTTTCCTGCTGGTGGCGCGCTCGCTGGGGGCCACGTCGGCCGAACGGCTCCGCACGATCGTCCTGCCGGGGGTGCGGACGCCGCTGCTGACGGGACTGCGCCTGGCGCTGGGAACCGCGTGGATCGTCATCGTCCCGGCGGAGATGCTCGGCGTCGACTCCGGGCTGGGCTATGCGATCCTCAACGCCCGCGACCAGCTCGCCTTCGACCGGCTCATGGCGGTCATCCTCTGGATCGGCCTGCTCGGCTACCTGATGGACTCCGGTTTCCGGGCCCTGCTGGCGAGCGGCACGCGGTCGCCGTCCGAGAACCGCCCCCGGAAGACGGCCCCCGCCGGACGACCGGAATCCGGCGGCGCCGAGACCGCTGAGGAATACGCGACGCCGTCGACAGGGCGGCCTTCGTCGGCCACGTGACGTCATGGACGGCGACGCTCGGGGTGTACGGCGCCTTCGCACAGGCGTGCGGGGACGCGTCCGATCCGCGTGTCGGAGGCGTCCCTGCACAGCCTCGGCGCATGGTACGGCGGCGGGCAACGGGCCGGTTGCCCACCGTTCAGCGTCTGTGAGGCAGGCTTGAGCGCGTGGTGTGGGAAGCGTGGGGAACGGGGCTCGCGGGCTTCGCGGCCGGGCTGCTGATCGCGGTGGTCACCGCGCCGGTGGGAGTGTCGGGGGCGGTGTTCCTGCTGCCCGTGCAGCTCAGTGTGCTGGGCGTTCCGAATCCGGCGGTCACCCCGACGAACCTGCTGTTCAACGTCGTCGCCGGGCCCGGTGCGCTCGCCCGCTACCGGGACCGGCTCGACGGGCCGCTCACCCGGCTGCTCATCGCCGGGACCCTGCCGGGGGTCATCGCCGGGGCGGTCGTCCGGGTGCATGTCGTCCCCGGGCCGGACGTCTTCCGCATTCTGGTCGGCCTGCTCCTGCTGCCCTTGGGGCTGTGGCTGTGCGTCCGCAGCGTCCGGCGCCCCACCGGGCCGGGCGATGGCGGGCCCTCACCGCGCTTCACGACCGCCCTCGCCGCGGGTGTGGGGGTCGTCGGAGGCGTCTACGGCATCGGCGGCGGCTCCATCGTCGGCCCCATCCTGGTCGGCCGCGGCCTGCCGATCTCGGCCGTCGCCCCCGCCGCGCTGGCCTCGACGTTCCTGACCTCGCTGGTCGGCGCCCTGACGTACGCGGCGCTGTCCTTCACCGCCGAAGGCGACATCGCACCCGTGTGGTCGCTGGGTCTGCTGTGCGGCCTCGGCGGCCTGGTCGGCGGGTACCTGGGCGCCCGGCTGCAGCCGCGCCTTCCCGAGAGGGTCCTGCGCCGACTGCTCGGCGTACTGGCATCCGCCCTCGGCATCCTCTACCTGGCCCACGGCATCGGCTGACGGAAACGGGCAGCCGTACCGGACGGGTCGCGCTCGTTGGTCAGGAGTGTCCGCCGTGCTCCTGCGGAGGGCGGGCGGAGGCGTCCTCCAGGAGGGGGATCCAGATGTCGTGGACGATCTCGTGGAGATCCTGATCGCCGGGCGCGGCGTTGGTGGCGATGTAGTGATGCAGCACCAGCGTGTAGCCGAGGGACAGGATGCGGGGAGGAATGTCCCCCGCGCCCAGCCGACCCGTTCGCCGAGCCTCCGACACGATCTCCTCGATCTGGAGGGGGACCTGTCGGAGGCCGGTGCCGTCGGGCCGGGAGAGAACGGCGCGGACGGCCTGTCCGAAGGGGCCGGCGAGGAACGCGCCCGTATCGCGGAGGAAGGCCGTCAGGTCGGCCTCGAGGTCGCCTGTGGCGTAGCTCGGCTCGGGCTGCGCGGTCATGGCGTGTTCGAGGGTGGCGGCGATGAGGGCGTGCCGGTCGGGCCAGCGCGCGTAGACGGTGGCCTTGCTCGCGCGTGCCCGTCGCGCGACGCCTTCGATGCCGAACCTCATCCAGTCCTTCTCCCGCAGCTCGGTCCAAGCCGCCTGGAGGATCTGCGCTTCGAGGGCCTTGCCGCGCCGTCGGCCGGTGACGGGCCTGTCCTGCAGGGTCACGCCTCCACTATGGCAGCCCCGGCGCGGTGGGCGGTACGACCGCCCCGCGCTAACTGAACGGACCGTTCACTATTGACAGACTGTGATCAGTCTCATAGCTTCTTCTCTCACTTGTCCCCGGCGTCTCGCCCGCCCTGCCCGCCCTCTCCCCGGGCGGACGCCCACGCCACATCGACCCCCTGCGCACCAGGCGCGCAGTACGACCCATCATTAAAACGTTTTAATCAGGACGGGACATGAGGTACTCTCCACCCCCTCGCCGCTCACGGTCAGTGCACCGCAAGGCCGTCGCGGGCGCGACGGCACTGGCCGCGGCCGCGGCGCTGCTGTCCTCGCTGCCGCCCGCGGCCGCGGCCCTTCCCCCCGCGGGCGCGGCCACCGGCCTGGCCGACCTGGCCGCGGATCCGAGCGCGCTCCGGCAGGTCCCCGCGCAGTCCCGGCCCAAGTTCCGCTGGTGGTGGCCCACCGACACCCTCGACCGCGCGGAGATCGACCGCGAACTGACGGCGATCAAGAACGCCGGGTTCGGCGGCGTCGAGCTGGGCATGCTGCGCAACGGCGACAAGTGGGGCTCCGCCGAGTTCCGCGCCGACCTGATCCACGCGCTGCGCAAGGCGACCTCCCTCGGGCTGACCTTCGACGTGACGCTGGGTCCCGGCTGGCCGGTGTCCTCCCCGCAGGTCGCCGACACGAGCAAGGAGCTGTCGTCCCAGAACCTGCACTACGGCACCGCGGACGTGGCGGGAGGCTCGACCTACCGGGGGCCGGTGCCGGACAACCCGCCACCGGGGGCCGACGCGCACAAGCGGCTCATCGCCGTCACCGCGGCGCGGGTCACCAGCGCCGAGGGCAAGCCCCTGGTCCTGGATCCGGACAGCGCGGTCGACCTCACCTCCAAGGTCGACGCCCGCGGCACGGTGCGGTGGACGGCGCCCGCCACGGGCAAATGGAAGATCTTCGGGTTCTGGATGCGGCCCACCATGCAGAAGAACCGGGTGAGCGGAGCGGACGAGGCGCTGGTCGTCGACCACCTGAACAGTGAAGCGATCAAGGCCGCGCTCAAGGGTTACGACCGGCAGGTGTTCGACGCCGCCGCACCGCTGCTGCGCCAGAACGGCGGGGACGTCTTCGAGGACTCCTACGAACTGGAGCACGGGCCGACCGCCGCCGGACAGTCCGCGGTGTTCTGGACCCGCGACCTGCTGAAGGACCTGGCCGGAGGGCGGCGCCGCGACGCGGCCGCGCTGCTGCCCGGCCTGTTCGAGGAGATCGGCTTCCGCGACGGCGCCGAGCAGCGCATCCGGAACGACTACACCCAGGTCGTCAACAGGCGTCTGGTCACCGACCACCTGAACCCGATCTCCGAGTGGGCGCGCAGGAAGGGCATGACCTTCCGCGCCCAGGCGTACCAGGGCGGTATCGGCGGCGACCTGCCCACCGACGCGGTGCGCCTCGCGAGCGCCCTGCCCAAGGCCGATGTGGAATCGCTGTCCTTCGGCGACCCCGACGACGACGCCTACATGCCGGGCACGGAGGCCGGACCGAACGAGCCCGGATCGGCCAAGAGCCGCGCCGTGCTGGACCGGTACCGGCAGGTCGTCTCCGGCGCCCACCTCAGCGGCGGCACCGAGGTGTCCAACGAACTGGGTGCCGCGGTCTTCGGCGACCACCGGCAGGACCCGCGGGACCTCAAGGCCCTGGCCGACCACTCCCTGGCCGTCGGCGTGGACCGGATGGTCCTGCACGGCTTCGCCTACAAGGACTACCAGGAGAGCGGGCAGACCACCTGGATGGGCTGGTGCCCGTGGTGCGGGGCGGCCTTCTCCTTCGCCGACTCCTGGAACCAGGACTGGCCGCAGTTCAAGGCGCTGCCCCGCCTGACGGACTACCTGGCCCGCGCGGACGCGGTGGTCAGCACCGGACGTCCCCGGGTGGACCTCACCGTTCTCAACTCCACCTCCGATGTCAACGGCGCCCAGGCGCCCGACCCGGCCGGAACCCCGCAGGACGCCTTCCGCAAGGCGCTGTCGGGCGCGGGCTACACCTGGGACTCCGTGACACCGGCGAGCCTGCCGTCGCAGGCGAAGGTGACCAAGGGCCGGCTTCTGCCGGACGGTCCCGCCTACAAGGCCGTCATCGTGCAGGACCAGGAGGCGCTGCCCCCTGACACCGCCGAGAGACTGGTGCACCTGGCCCGGGCCGGCCTTCCCGTCGTGGTGCAGGGTGCGGTCCCCAGCCGTGCGTCCGGATACACCGGCGGCGCAGACGCAGACCGACGCGTCGACCGGGCGATCGGCACACTGCGCAAGCTCGCGAACGTGCGCTTCGTGAAAGACGCCGCGTCCATCCCCGCCGCCCTCGCCCGGCTGGGCGTGCGCGCCGACCTGTCCGGGCAGGGCGTGGCCGACATCGTGCCGGTCCACCGGCGCACCGCCACCGGCGACGCCTGGTTCCTGTTCAACAACTCCACCCGCCCCTTCACCGGCGAGCTGACCTTCCGGACCACCGGTGCACCGACCCTGCTGGACCTGTGGACCGGCCAGGCCACCCGCCTCGGCCTCTACCGCCGCACCGGCCAGCAGGTCACCGTGCGGGTCCGCATCCCGGCAGACGACACCGCGGCACTGCTGTTCGGCCCGGCCGGGAACACGGCCGCCGCGGCGACCGACACGAACGCCGACGAGGTCGTCCGGTCGGACGGACGGCTCATCGTGCGCGACCAGAAGGGCGGCCCCAAGTGGGTGGCACTGCCCGACGGCACCCGCCGCACCGTGGCCCTGCCCGCCGCACCCGCACCTGTGACGGCGGCGGTGACATGGAAGATCAGCGCGACCACGACCTCACCGGCCGGCGAACGCTCGGTCGCCCTGACCTCCACCCTGAAGCCCTGGACGGACATCCCCCAGCTCAAAGGCACTTCGGGTACGGCCGTGTACGCCACCTCCGTCCAGATTCCCGCCTCCTACCTGACCGGGAGAAGCGGTGTGCGCCTGTCTCTGGGCGATTTCGCGGGCGCCGTCCGGGCCTGGATCAACGGCACGGAGATCCCCGTCTCCCAGGTGCCGAACGCCGAACCCGTCGACGTCACCGCGGCCCTGCGTCCGGGCGCCAACCAAGTGAAGATCGAACTGTCGACCACACTGAACAACGCCCTGCGCACCCAGGCCCTCACCGGGGACCCCGACTACAAGGCATGGTCCGCCAGGCCCGAACTCGGCTACGGGCTCCTGGGCCCGGTGGTCTTCAAGCCCTACGTCGAGGCCACCGTCTCCCGCTGACCCGCATGATGCAGATGAGCGCCTCCCGCCGGGCTCTCACCCGTCCTGTGACCGGAACGGCCGCGAACGGAAGGCGCTCATCTGCATCCGTACGACATCTCGCTTTCCTTGAGGGAAGACCGCAGGCTTTGAGATGCAGGCGCCGCTCGAAACGTTTGCATCCGAGCGCGCAGTGACGCCGCTGTGGCCTTCGACGTACTCAGGGTTCGCATCTGACGAGTTCGAGGCAGATGTTTCGACACCGCCGGAGTCGGTGCAGTGCCGGCCATCGTCGTCCCGGTCGCCGAGTGCCGTGCCCGCAGGCCGTCGCACATCCGGCGGACGGCGCGATGAGACGAACTCCCATAGGGGTGTCCGGTGGTGGATCCGCAGCAGTGCGGTGATCACGGCCCGGTAGTGCGCGCTCGGCATGGCGGGTGGCGCTACCGCGTCGTCACTCGAGCCGGTTGACGCCTCTGCGGTGTCAGCGGGGTGGTCGCATCGAAGACGGGCGCGGCCGCCCCGCCCCGATCGCACATGGCGGCAGCGTCAAGGAACCGCACAGGCGGCGAACGCCCCAACCGCCAAGATCCGCCGAACAGGACACCTAGAGCAGGTTTCGACGGGAGGTGAGCGCGTCGTGGCGTCGCCGCCGCGATCTCGATCCTGGGCGACTAAATCCGGCACCGGCAGCGGCGGGGCGGCCGCAGCGGTCGTCCACCCGCCTGCGACTCGGTCGGCTGCAAGGCCCGCCATGCCGCAGAGTGCGGCGTCAACCGCCTCAAGCACCACCGTCCCGCGGCCCCCGCCACGACACGCTCTTCGTCCACGACCAGGCCAATCTCCCGAGATCACCGCAGCCGACGAATGGCTCCACCTACTCCGGAACACGACGTAGGCGGCGATGACACGCTGGAGAAATCGGCGGCGGCACGCGGAGGCTCGGCGTGCCGTGACGCGAGGCCGTGATCCGCCATCGCGGCGCGCAGGACCGGCATGATGACCGCGCCGAGCGCGGACAGCGCGCGGCTGAAGCTCAACTGCGTCCCACGCTCGCAGGCGGTGCGTTCGACCCTGGTTCAGGGGAATGCCACCAGACCGACCGCGCCGTCCACCGCCTGCGGTGGTGCTGTTTCACAATGGCTGCGGAGTCACTGCCTGACCAGATCCTGTGACGTCGGTCGAGGGTTCGCGGTGGGGCCGGAGCGCTCTGCGGCCTGCGCTCGATAGCGCCCCGGTGTAATGCCGAACTCCCTCTCGAAGGCGTGGGAGAGCGCGTACGGGCTGCCGTAGCCGACCCGGCCGGCGATGGTGGCCAGGGTTTCCTTGGTGTCGCGGAGCATGGTGGCGGCGAGGACCAAACGCCACCAGGTCAGGTAGGCCATCGGAGGGCGGCCGACCAGTGCGGTGAACCGGCGTGCCAGGGTGGCGCGGGAGACGCCCGCCTCCGCGGCCAGGCTTTCGACGCTCCACGGCGCGGCCGGTTTCGTGTGCATCGCCCGCAGGGCCGCGGCGGTCACCGGGTCGTCCAGCGCGGTGGGCCATGCTCCGCCGGTGGCCTCGGCCATCCAGGCCCGGATCATGTAGATGAGGAGGAGGTCGAGCAGGTTCGGGAGGGCCACGCAGGAGCCGGGGCGCACCTCGTCCAGCTCACCGGCGAGCAGGTCGATCGCGGCACGGAGTTCGGGGTGGCTGCCGACCCGGTTCGGAATGTGGACGACCTCGGGCAACTCCGTCATCAGCGGGTGCATGCGGCTGCAGTCGAGCCGGTACTTGCCGCAGAGCATCTCCACTTCCTCGCGACCAGGTCGGCCTCGCGCCCCCGTCTCCGTAAGCCACTGCTCGAACGGCTCCGCCTTCCCCCCCGCGACCGACGCGTCGACGGGGGAATCGGCGATCACATGGCCGGCGCCGTGAGGCAGCAGCACCGCGTCGCCCACGCCGAGGGACATCCGGGCGCCGCCATCGGTCAGCAGCCAGCAGCCGCCTTTCACCACGACGTGGAAGCCCGCGCCGTCGTAGGGGGCCAGCCGCACGCACCAGCTTCCGCTCGTACGCACTCGGCGAAACCGGGGGTGCCCAAGACGCACGGCGGAGATGGCGTCACTCACCACGTCCATGCACCAAGATTATGCCCACGCATCATGTATGAGACGCCTTCTTATTCACTCGAGCCAAGTGCGCATTGAGCGGATCGTTCGGGGTTTTTAGGGTCGGGCGCATGACGAACGTGAATGTGAGCGTGCAGAGCATGTCGCTGGGGGACGTCGAGGTCATCCGGGTCGTCGAGTGGCACGTACCGTTCATGCCCACCTCCGCCATGTTCCCCGCCGTCGCCGCCGAGGTGTGGAAGGACAACGAGGACTGGCTGGCACCGGACCACTGGGAGCCGGACACCGACAGGGTGGTGGCCGCCCTGCAGAGTTGGGTGCTGCGCAGCAGTGGGCGGACCGTGCTGGTGGACACCGGAGCGGGTGCCGGGCGCGAGCGCCCCGGCATGGGGCCGTTCCACCGGGCCCAGAGCGATCTTCCCGGTCTGCTGGCGAAGGCCGGTGTCCGCCCGCAGGATGTGGACGTCGTCGTCAACACCCACCTCCACGTCGACCACGTCGGCTGGAACACCGTCGACGCCGACGGGCGGTGGGTACCGACGTTCCCCAACGCCCGGTACCTCATCCCGGCCGCCGACGACTTCCATTTCGGTCCGGACAACGCGTACGGCAACGGTGCGCGGGAGGTCGATCGCCTGATCTACGAGGACAGCATCGCGCCCATCCACCAGGCCGGGCAGGCCGTGCTGTGGGACGGCTTCCACCGCATCGACGAGCACCTCACCTTGGAGTCCGCGCCCGGCCACACTCCCGGCTCGTCGGTGCTGCGGCTCGTATCCGGGAGCGACCGGGCGGTCTTCGTCGGAGATCTGCTGCACAGCCCGGTGCAGATCCTCCACCCCTGCTGCAACAGCAACGCCTGCATGGATCCGGAACAGGCTGTGAACAGCCGTCGGCTGATCCTGGGGAGGGCGGCGGATGAACGGGAGCTGCTCGTCCCCGCGCACTTCGGCGGTGCGGGCGCCCTGGAAGTCCGCCGGAACAGCGCCGCTTTCGCCCTCGGCCCCTGGGCGGCGGCCGCACCGAAGGAGACGGCGCCACTCTCCGAGTGACCCTTCACCCTGGCGTCGTCGCTGCGGTTCCGCCAGGGCAGGACTGCGCCGATGACGGTGAGCCGTTGCCGGTGGAGCGCGTCCGGTGGATTTCGCAGCAGCGCGGTCGCCGGGCTGCTCCTGCCCGGTGGTGACGGGCCGAGCCTGGCGCCAGGGGTGGCGGCGTCGCGCCTCGCTGCCGGTCGGTGCAGCCTTCGACCACTGTAACGCGGTGTCTGCACCGGAGGCGGGCACGCGGCCGCCAAGTTGCACCGCACACAACCCAGGAGCGACGCCGGTGCGGCCGCCTCCGGCACTCGTGGCGCAGCCGCACCGACGTGGTTGCGGTCGGAAGACGGGCGGCCGCGCGGTGGCCGTGTGTCGCTACACTCGCTTGCGCGGATGGTTCATCCGGCCCCGGGCGGGGCCGGATGTCGTAAGAGGGAACCCGGTGAGAGTCCGGGACTGCCCCGCAGCGGTGAGCGGGAACGACCGCCGTCATCACGCACTGGGCCGTACGGCCTGGGAAGCGACGGCCAGTAGGACGCTCCTACACCGGTAGGAGCGACGCCCGCGAGTCCGAAGACCTGCCTCCGCCCGTGCGCCGACCGGCGTGCGGTGGTCTGCGGCCTCGCGGGAGGGCCTGCGGCCGGTACGCGCGTCGTACCCTGCGCTGCTCCCTTTCGCGCGGCCGCCTGTGGCTAGCGAGGGAAGCCGCCATGAACACCACCATCCTCGGATACCCCCGCATCGGGGCGCGCCGCGAGCTGAAGTTCGCCACCGAGGACTACTGGGCCGGGCGCATCGACGCCGCCGCGTTGGAGAAGGCGGGCGCCGACCTGCGCGCCGCCGTCTGGACCGAGCTGCGCGACGCGGGCCTGGACGCGATCCCGTCGAACACCTTCTCCTTCTACGACCAGCTGCTGGACACCAGCGTCCTGGTCGACGCCGTTCCGAACCGCTACCGCCACCTGACCGGCCTCGACCGGTACTTCGCCATGGCGCGGGGCGTCCAGGACGTCCCGCCGCTGGAGATGACCAAGTGGTTCGACACCAATTACCACTACATCGTCCCCGAACTCTCCCCGGGAACCAGGTTCCGGCTGGCGGACGGAGCGGCGGCCAAACCGCTGCTCGAGTACCGGGAGGCCAAGGCCCTCGGCATCGAGACGCGTCCGGTGCTGGTCGGGCCGCTCACCTATCTGCTGCTGGCCAAGCCCGCGGCGGACGCGCCCGCGGGGTTCCGCCCGCTCGAGCTGCTCGACGGGCTGGTCGAGGTGTACGCCGAGCTGCTGGAACGGCTGGCCGGGGCGGGCACCGCATGGGTGCAGCTGGACGAACCCGCGCTGGCGGCCGACCGGACCGAAGCGGAGATCGCCGCGCTCGCCCGCGCCTACGCGCGGCTCGGCGCGCTGCCCAGCAGGCCGCGCCTGCTGGTCGCCACCTACTTCGGCAGGGTCGGCGCGGAGGCGCTGCGCGTGCTGGCCGACAGCCGGGTCGAGGCCGTCGGGCTGGACTTCGTCACCGGACCGGACAACCTCGAGGTGCTCGCCTCGATCGGCGGCCTGCCGCGCAGGACCGTCGTGGCGGGCGTGGTCGACGGCCGCAACGTCTGGCGGGTCGACTCCCGCCGCGCGAAGGCCACGTGCGCCGCGCTGCTGGGGCTGGCCGGCCAGGTGGCGGTGAGCACCTCGTGCTCGCTGCTGCACGTGCCGATCGACCTGGACGCCGAGACCTCGCTCGACCCGGCCGTGCGGGAACGGCTGGCGTTCGCCCGCCAGAAGGTCGCCGAGGTCGTCGCGCTCGGCAAAGCGCTGCGCGAGGACGCCCCGGCCACCGCCGAGATCCCGGCGCCTCCCGCCGGGATCGACCACCGCGTCCGCGCCCGCCTGGACATGCTCGGCGACGCGCGCCGCGGCGACCGCGCCGCCCGGTTCGCCGCCCAGCGGGCCGCGTTGCGCCTGCCCGACCTGGCCACGACGACGATCGGCTCGTTCCCCCAGACTCCGCAGATCCGCAAGGTCCGCGCCGACCACCGGGCCGGTCGCATCTCCGCGGACGCCTACATCCAGGCGATGAAGGACGAGATCGCCCGCGTCATCAGGCTGCAGGAGGAGATCGGGCTCGACGTGCTCGTGCACGGTGAGCCCGAACGCAACGACATGGTCCAGTACTTCGCCGAGCAACTGGACGGATTCGCCACGACCGAGCACGGGTGGGTGCAGTCCTACGGTTCCCGCTGCGTGCGGCCGCCGATCCTGCACAGCGACGTCGCACGCCCCCGGCCGATGACCGTCGAGTGGACCACCTACGCCCAGGGCCTGACGAACAAGCCCGTCAAGGGCATGCTCACCGGCCCGGTCACCATGCTGGCCTGGTCGTTCGTCCGCGACGACCAGCCCCTGGCCGACACCGCCCGCCAGGTCGCCCTCGCCCTGCGCGACGAGATCGGCGACCTGGAGTCGGCGGGGATCCGCATCATCCAGGTCGACGAGCCCGCGCTGCGCGAACTGCTGCCGCTGCGCCGCGCCGAGCACGCGGCCTACCTGCAGTGGGCCGTCGGCGCGTTCCGGCTGGCCACCTCGGGAGTGGCCGACACCACCCAGATCCACACCCACATGTGCTACTCGGAGTTCGGCGAGATCATCGACGCGATCGGCGCCCTCGACGCCGACGTCACCAGCGTCGAGGCGGCCCGCTCGCGCATGGAGCTGGTCGCCGACCTGCGCGCCGCCGGATACCGGAACGGCATCGGCCCCGGCGTCTACGACATCCACTCCCCCCGGATCCCCTCGGTGCAGGAGATGGAGGACAACCTGCGGCGTGCGCTGCAGGCCGTCGAGCCCGGCAGGTTGTGGGCCAACCCCGACTGCGGGTTGAAGACCCGCGACTACCCCGAGGTCGAGGCGTCCTTGCGCAACCTGGTCGCCGCCGCGCGACGCGTCCGGGAGAGCCTCTCGGGCTGACCTTGAAGATCGGACGGTGCATGGCCCGGGGCCTGTCCGCGGGCCATGCACCGACACCGCGGCACGCCGCAGCCGACCGGCTCCCCCGTCCCGGCGACCTGGTCCACATCGACGTCAAACTCGGCCGCACCCCGGGACGGGGGCGTGCGCGGGCCGCGTTGACCGCATCGGCAGCGGCCACCTCTACCCGTACACCGCCCTGGACGACCACTCCCGCCCAGCAGACGAGTGATCAGCCCCTTTCCCTATCTTCGCCAGGTTGCGCGTTTCGCTTGCTTCGATCTTCTACCTCTCGCAACCATAGAATGACAACGGTTTTCATGTTCAATTTGGGAGGGTTCGTGAAGGTTGCGTTCGTGGGCAAGGGCGGGAGCGGCAAGACCACGCTGTCTTCGCTGTTCATCCGGCACCTGGCCGCCGAGGGGGTACCGGTCGTCGCGATCGACGCCGACATCAACCAGCATCTCGGCGTCGCGCTCGGCATGAGCGAGGAGGAAGCGGCCGGCGTGCCGGCGCTGGGGGCGCACCTCACGTAGATCAAGGACTACCCTTCGCGGAGACAATCCGCGGATCGCCTCCACGGCCGAGATGATCAAAACGACGCCCCCAGGACGTGGCTCCCGGCTCCTGCGCATTGGAGGCGACGCCCCCATCCGTGCGCTGTCACGGAGCGTCGGGGGCGTGACGTTCATGGCCACGGGGCAGTTCGACGAGGATGACCTCGGGGTGTCCTGCTATCACGGCAAGACCGGAGCGGTCGAGCTGTACCTCAACCACCTCGTCGACGGGCCCGGGGAGTACGTCGTCGTGGACATGACCGCAGGGGCGGACACGTTCGCCTGCGGTCTGTTCACGCGGTTCGACGTTATGTTCCTGGTGGTCGAGCCGACAAGGAAAGGCGTGTCCGTCTACCGGCAGTACACCGACTACGCCGGTGACTACGGGATCGACATCGCGGTCGTGGGCAACAAGATCCAGTCGACCGAGGATGTGGCGTTCCTGCGCGCGCACGTGGGCGATGACCTCCTCGCGTGCATCGGGCACCTGCCGGCCGTGCGCGCCATGGAGCAAAGCGCCCGTTCGAGCTGGCGGCGCTCGACGTGTCCGCGCGTGAGGTGCTGCGGCGGCTGCAAAGGGAGGCCGACGCGCGTCCGAAGGACTGGGCGAAGTTCACCCGGCAGGCGGTCGAGTTCCACCTCAAGACGGCTGAGAGTTGGGGGAACCGCAGCGTCGGTGTGGATCTGTCGCAGCAGATCGACCCTGACTTCGTGATGGGGCCGAGCGCGCTCGCGGCGCTCTGAGCGGGCGAAGAACGAGTGGCGGGTAGGCCGTTGACGGCCTACCCGCCACTGTCTGTGTGCGGTTGTTCGGTGCGGCTAGTTCGCCTGGGCGATCAGGTCGATGGCGTTGTCGTCGTAGTGCACGCACGCGCCTGCCTGTGTGTACAGGGTGACGAGGATGCGCCAGTGCAGCCAGCACATGCCGTAGGTGCGGTTGATCGATCTGTCGTTGATGTGAACCGAGATCATCGCCGTGAACGGGCACGTTCGGCGTTCGCAACGCCTGCCTGTGGTGCTGGTGGCGACGTGTACTCGGTCGCGAGCGGTCATTGCCGCAGGCGGAGTCGCGCGGCGTCGGTGTAGCGCATCACGTGGCCGCGTGCGATCAGCAGGTCCCGGAGTGGCGGCCAGTGACTGCGGCAGCGGTGCAGCAGGCTCTCGTTCGGCATCATGATCTCGACGGCGCCGTCGAGGATGCATGACACCGCGCCGCATGTGTGGCCGTCCGGGCAGGCGTTGACCACGCGCACATCGACTTGCGGATTCGTCATGGCTGCCGCTCCGTCGCCAGGTGGGAGACCCGCGCGATGGCGAGCGGTACCGGCAGTCGGACGGTGGTCATGCCGCCTGCTGCCAGTCGTCGCGGATGGCGTGCGGCGGTTCTGCGCGTTCCTCCGCTTCGGTCAGCATCGCGAGGTTCTGCCGCGCGATGCTGACCACGTGCGCGGCGCGTCGGGCCTCGGCGCGCGAGACCCACGAGACGCCGCGACGGGTCCACGGCTCGTACACGTTCACGATGGCGCGGTTGTAGAGCTCCTCGACGAACCGCTTGTCCGGCGACATCAGCGCGACGCTTCCGATGGGTGCCATCCGGGCGTGTTCGTCTCGTGCGTTCTGTTGAGGAACATCGGGTGCTCCTGGGGTCGTTACCGGCTCTTTGTTGGCTGTGCGGTCTGGTGCTCCGTGCCCTGGGGGGCTGCGGGCACGGAGCACCAGACCTCCCCCACGGGGTGCGCTGCGCGAGCGCACCCCCGACCGAGGTCGGAGCGGACGTGACGGGCACGTGGGGTGTCGTGACCGGACACCCGCGCAACCTCGTATACGAGGTACGCTAACCTCGTATACGAGGTTCGCTCAACATGTTGAGCAACATTTTTCAGAGGGACGGACCGATGGCATACGTGCCGACGATCCGTGGCCGGAGGCTGGCCAGGGAACTACGGCAAGCACGCGAGGGACTCGGGCTGACGGGGGAACTGGCCGCGCAACGGCTGGGGTGGAACCAGGCCAAGATCAGTCGGATCGAGACCGCCAAGATGCGCGCGACGGTCGGGGAGGTGATGGAGCTCTGCGAGGCATACAAGATCGCCGGGTCCCGACGCGAAGAACTGATCACCCTTGCACGGGAGGCCAAGAAGCAAGGGTGGTGGCATTCGTACCTATCGGTACTGAAGAGCGGCTTCGGTGACTATCTGGAGTTCGAGTCGGAAGCCGATCAGTACCGGTCGCACGACGTCCACCTGATCCCCGGGCTGTTTCAGACGGAGGCGTACGCGCGGGCCGTGTTCCGAACGTCGACCGCTCTCACCACCCCAGAGGAGATCGATCGGGCGGTCGAGGCGCGTCTCGCCCGACAGAAGCGGCTGACTTCCTCAGAGCGCCCCCTACGCGTGTCCCAGATCATCGAAGAGGGCGCCCTGCGGCGCGTTATCGGCACCTACCGCACCATGCGCGAGCAACTGCGTCACCTGATCGAGCTTGCGCAACTGCCGAACGTCGAAGTGCAGATTGCGTCCTACCGGTCGACGAACCATGTCGCCTTCGACGGTCCGTTCACACTCCTACACTTTGCGGATTACCCGGATGTGCTGTATGTAGAGCACTTCATGGGATGCCAGTACTACGAGAAGCCAGAGGAAACGGCACACGGTAGCGTGGTACTGGAACGCCTCCGCCGGTCAGCGCTCAACCCCTCCGACAGTATCGCGCTGATCCGCCAAGTGATCGAGGAGATGCCGGATGAACCAGAAGGGCGCCCAGGGGACGACGGGTTTCCCGCATAGCCGAGTCACGTGGCGCACGAGCAGCTACAGCGGCAACGGTGGCGGCCAGTGCGTCCAGGTGGGCCAGTGCGGCGGCTTGTCCCTGGTGAGGGACTCCAAGGATCCCGAGGGCCCCGTGCTGGCGTTCAAGGCCGATTCTTGGAAAGCCGCGCTCGAGCAGATCAAGCGCGGTGACTTCGACCTCGGCTGAACCTGGCCGCTCCGCCCCGCTCTAGACAATTCGCACATTCCTGCCGCTCATGAGGGTCCCGGCGACGGTCGGGGCCCTACTTGTTGTTCCGCCTTCTCTCCGCTTGACTGGACTTTCTTCCGAACGGCAACGGATGAGCACGCCCCTTTCGTTCTCTCCTTCCGTTCCGCTTGCAAGAAAGGGCGCTCACCTGGCGAAAGACAGCGAAAACAACCTCGTATATTAACATACGAGGTTGAACCTATTATGTTCACATGCAATGTGTGAGAGGATCCGCCCATGGCTGAGCGCGATCCCTACAAGCCTCTGTACCTGGTCATCGCCGACGACCTCCGAAGCAAGATCGACAGCGGTGAGCTGGGCCCTGACGCGCGCCTGCCCAGCGAACGGGAGATCTGCGAGCAGTACGGGTGCTCGACGATCACGGCTCGGCACGCGATCACAGAGCTGCGGAACGCCGGCCTGATCTACACGCACAAGGGCAAGGGTGCGTTCGTCGCGCCGGCTCCTCCGCCGCGGGTGGTGCGCGTGGCCCCGGATCGGTTCCAGCGTCCGCACAACCGCCCGACCTACCAGCAGGAAGCCGAACGCGGCGGCATGGAGCTGGACATAGAGCACTCGACGGAGCACGTCGAGGCGCCCGCCGAGGTGGCCGAGCGCTTGGGGATCGACGAGGGTGCGCCGGTCACCGAGACCTCGTACAAGATCAGCATGGGCGGCCAGCCGGTCTCGGTCAGCGTCGCTTGGGAGCCGCTCGCCATCACCGGCGGCACCGAGATCGAGAATCCGCACGAGGGACCGCACGGCGGCAAGGGAATCGTCCCCAGGTTCGACGCGATCGGGTATCACGTCGACACGGAGGAAGAGCACCTGATCGCCCGTCTCCCCAAGCCGCACGAGATCGAGCTGCTGCGGATCCCTCCGGGCGTTCCGGTGATCGAGATTTGGCAGACCTTCTGGGCCGGAGACGTCGCCGTCGAGGTCGCCAAGATCATCTACCGGGCCGATCGGTACGAGTTCCATTACCGGCTGCCCATCGACGCAGCGAGCGCAAGCGCGTCGGATACCGCGGGCGGTTAGTCAGTCGCGTTCCCGCGCGAAGAGCGTCCGGCCGCAGTCCTTGCAGACCTTGCAGGGGATCTCTTCACCGAACGCCAGGTCGACCGTGGTGGCCTCTTCGACGCGCTCCGAACCGCAGAACGGGCAAGCCGAGGACTGGTGACGCTCGGGTGACGTGTCTTCATCTCGGCTCATTCGGCGCCCGCCGGGGGGAGAGCGTTGATCCGGGTGGTATCGCCCGGCCAGATCGTCATCGTGCAATCGACCGGCCGGCCGGCCTCGTCGTGCACGACGTCGACTCGTACCAGCACGCATGCGGTCGGCGCGAGTGCCAGCATGGCGGCTTCAGTGTCGTTCGGGTGACGGGCTGATATGACGCTCTCGGCCAGCACCAACCGCTTATGCGTGTGCCCGGCCAGCGCATCAAGCCACGGCTCGTCGATGGTGTCTGAAGACGCAAGCGGTGTGCCCTCCGCAACTTCCCGAAGCGTGTAGCTCACGCGCAGTTGCACGGGGCTGCCATTGGCGTCTACGGCCAGCCTGCGCCGGACGACCACAGACGCGCGCGGTTCGGCCAGACGCAGAGCAAGCGCGACCTCGGCAGGCGCAGGCTCCTGCCGTACGTCCAGTGCGGTCGTCACCGCATCTAGGGAGCCGTTCACGGGGACGAGTTGGGGGCTGCGGACGGCTGCCAGCCCCACGCTCGGCCCTGACGACGCGGCGCCACTGTCCTTGGTAACGGGCGTTTGGCTGTCCGCCGAGGGGATTGCGGCAACGTAGCCCTTCGTGCCCTGTGAGCGCGCCCAGCCTGCGGCGGCCAGTTCCGACAGCACCTTTCGTGCGGTCGTGGTGCTCACAGTCCATCGGACCGTGATCTCTCGCATGGAGGGCAGGAGGGCCCCGGGCGGGTAGGCGCCCGACTTGATCTCGTCGATCAGTTCATCTCGAACGATCTCATAGAGCTTGCCGCTTCCTGGGGCTTCCTTCGCGGGGCCCGTCATGGCGCATCTGCCCTTCCTCGGTCTCGCCGGCGTGCTCCGCCCACCCTAACGCGCACGAGTCAGCGCGTCATGCTGTGCGCACCAAGATTTTAGTACACAGCTTCGCGCTCAATACTTGACGCGTACAGCTGTGCGCGCACACCATGGTTCCACTCGCGCTCCCGCCGGAGCGCCGACAACCGGAAGGGGTGATCTTCATGGCCTACGCCGACCACGACCAGCGCCGACGTCTGATCGCCGGCCTCCGCTCCCTGGTGACGCTGCTGGAGACGCGGCCCGAGGTGCCGACGCCGGCCTTCACGACGCTGACCGTGTTCCCGCCGCGCGGCACGGACGACGCCATGCGCGCCGAGGTCGACCGCATCGCGGCCCTCCTCGGAATGAAGATCGAGACGAGGTCGCTCGACCACGGCCACTACTGCGCGGGCCGCGACTTCGGGCCCGTCCGGTACGAGGTGGCCGCGATCCTTTCCGGCGCGCGCGCCCAGCACGACGCGTGGCGCTCCTACGCCGGCTCCGTGACCCCCGGCTCGGACACCTCGAAGGGAATGTGACCGATGCTCTCCGGATTCCTCGTGCTCCTCCTAACCGTGTTCATCTCCGGCGGTGTGCTCGGTGTCTTCGTGACGCTTCTGGCCGGCATTCACGCCGAGGAACGGCGCATGAGCCTGACCGGATCCCCGCAGTCCCGGACCACCGCGTCCACGCGCCGCCTCCTCGGCGTGACGGTCCGGACCCGCTCCCGCCACGGGACGACCACGCACGACGAGACGACCACTCCGCACAGCCTGACGAGGTGACCTTGCGCATCCCGACCGACATCCGAGGACGTGCCTGCCCCTGCGGTGCCCGTACCGAGGCCGGCATGCGGCGCTGCCGCAAGTGCCGGTACCGGTCCCGCTGGCGCCGCCGCAAGTCCATCAACGACGGAATCTGAAGGGACCGACCGATGCCCACGACTGACGCCGCCCTCTCCGCCGTACGGAGCCGATACCTGACGCGGTACCGAACACGGCGACCGAGCCGCCCTCTCGGGACCGGTGGGTCATCTCCGGTATGACGATCGCGGCCGCGTCCGCCGCTGTGGCGGGTTTCTCGGGGCTGTACGGGCTGGCCGCCGCGGGGCCGGCCGACCCGTGCGGCTCGCTTGGCCGCTGCGGCGGTCCCCGCGCCCCGGGGCGGTTCGGATCGTCCTCGACCTGATCGGGTGATCGCCGACAAGGCCTGTAGTTCAGCGGCGATCCGCCGGTCGCTGCAGGCACGAGGGATCGCCGCGAGCACTTCCGAGCGTGCTGATCAGCAGGCTGGACGGGGTGC
Organism: Actinomadura keratinilytica; assembly: GCF_039539665.1. Taxonomy (NCBI): domain Bacteria; kingdom Bacillati; phylum Actinomycetota; class Actinomycetes; order Streptosporangiales; family Thermomonosporaceae; genus Actinomadura; species Actinomadura keratinilytica. The sequence continues at coordinate 133,330 of NZ_BAABDO010000001.1, read as the reverse complement.
GCTGCGGTTCGTGCGGCGGGCGCCCGTTCCCCCAGGCCGTGTGGCACAGGACGACGGTGTAGCCCGGTTCGACGGTCGTGCAGAAGCGGTGCCGTGGTCCGGCATGCCAGTCACCTCGGTCACCAGAACCGGACGCGAGTGACGACCATACCGAGCCGAGTGCCATCCGCGTCGGCACTCGTGGCCGCATCGTCCAAAGCGGACGGCTCACAAGCAACACCTGCCGAGCCCGGTCCAGCAGTCGGCCTGCTGCGCTTTTCTACTCGAACTGAGATCATTAAAGATGATCTTGATGTCACGCTCGCAGAGGGCGGAGTGCGAAGACTGCACTTTCTCAGACAATGCGCCTTACAGACGCTATGTTGACAGAGTGGTGGTGAGCCGGGAGGAAGACGCCGCGACGGCGACCCAGTATCTGCTGTCCGTCGAGCCCACCGATGATGCAGGCGCCAGAACCGCCGATCTGTTCGAATGGCAGGCCGCCATGGCAGCGGCCGACGGGTTGGGCATGTACTGGGACACCCTTGACGATCAAGGAAGGTTCACCGAACCCGAGAACTGCCGCATCGTGTGCGAATATCACGAAGACTGGGTCGCGGTGCGCGGCGATGCGGCCGAGCTGGTATCGGCCAAGCACAAGGAGACATCGTTCGGCGCCTACACGACTGTTCGCAGTCTCCTGGAGGACGGCGGCTTGGCGCATCTGTTCCAGCGGTGGGCCATGCTCGGTGAGCGGCCGAAATGCCGCCTGGTCACCTCTCCGGGGCTGAGACCCGGAGCACCCCAGGATCTGGAGAAAGCGGCGCGGTACCTGCGGGATCGAGGTCAGGCAGGCGCGGCCCCGACGATCACGGGTGGCCCGGAGAAGGTGGTCACCGACTTCGCCGCGGCTTTGGCAGCCTACGCCGCTGACCTCCCACTGTGGCGCAACGGCCAACAGGGGCGCGGGTACATCCCCACGGCCGAACAGCGCGATCAGGTGACCCGATTCCTGTCCATGTTGACCATCGAGCACAGTCGCCCTTCCCGGGCGTTCATCAGCCATGCAGCACCGGGCATGTTCGTCAAGCCGCTCCTGGAGCAGCGGCTCGACGCACCGGTTACCTCTGCTGAAGCGGTGTGGGAGGCGGTCCTCACGTTGTTCCGCATCAGGATGAGAGCCGCCGGTCCACGGCCGCGCGGTGACCTTCCCCAGGTGTTGGCGTATCCGCTCGGGGTGACGACAACGGATAGGGTCGAGGCAGAGCGCCGTCTCGCTCCCCGGACCGTCACCCTGGCCGAAATCGATCTGGCCGTGCGTACAGCCCTGACGCATCCTGGTGCCTACCGGCGGCTACCCACATTACGCCGTACCACTCGGCTGGCCGTCAAAATGCAAGAGGGCGGCTGCTCCGACAATGCCATCGAACGTGCCGAGCATCTCAAACGGGACTATCGCAGAATCTGGAGCAGGCGGGTCGGCGGAGATCCCACCGCACGCGCAGACAGGGAACGCCTGGTCCGCCGGTTGCTTCGGATCGCCGATGAGGCGACAAGGGCGGTCACCGCTCCCGACCAGCCTTGGGGTGATCAACTGTGGGTGGAGCTCCAGCGCTTGGTCGATGAGCTGTCCGAGGTGGCACCGCAGCCGGGGCTGGACGCCGACCTCCTCCTCGGAGGTCTCTGCGACCTGGCCGACCAGTGCAAGATATGGTTCAGCGCGGCCTTCGACGTACAAGCGGCGATCGACGCCCTACGCGCGCGGCAGGAAGCCACCTCATGAGGCCCCTGGAAAGCACCGATCCCCGTCTCCTCGCGCTACTGCGCGAGGATCTCGCCTACCACCAGGCCCGAGTGCTGATTCTGGTCGCCGTGATCGCTCAGACCAAAGGGCATGCCGGCAAGCTCGACGGACTCACCAAGCTGGCCAAGCTGGATTTCTTGCTGCGTTATCCGGCGCTCGCTCCAACGGTCCTCGATCGCCTCGATCCCTCTGACCCGCGCCTGCATCTGTCCGCGGATGACATTGATGCGCCCACCGAGGTGGAAGCGCCCATGACCCGCTACAAATACGGTCCTTGGGACGACCGGTACTATCCCGTCATCGGCGCGCTCGTCGGCCGCGGACTGCTGCGCTATGCGACGGGCCGCCGCGGCAGTATCGCCCTTGCTCCCACCCCCACAGGCAAGCGTTTGGCCACCGCCATGGCCTCCAGCCCGCAATGGGAGCACCTCAGCGAACGCTGCACCGCGATCGCCGAGGCATCGTCCGGGCTGAGCGGAAACGCCTTGAAGGAACTGATCTACCGACGACTGGCCACTCTCATGGACCGCCCCCACCGGCAGGTGATCTCGTGACCACACGATTCAGGATCAACTCGGTCGCCCTGGACACCACGGAAGGAGAAGTTCGATACGAGTTTCCCTCCGAACTCACGGTGCTGGCGGGCGACACCGGTGTCGGTAAGACCACACTGCTCGAACTGATCAAGTTCGGCTTCGGCGGCGACGCCGTCCTGGCGGATGTGGCCGTGAACCACGTCAACAGCGTGACTTTGGATGTGCTGATCGGCGATGCCCACCTGAAGCTGTCCCGGAGCCTGGCCAAGACCGAACGCCGTATCGCCCGTGTCACCGACCTGATCAACCAGGAGCGTCTGCCCGACCACCGCATCGGCCGCGCCTCGTCCGCCTCTGGCGCCCCCAGCCTCAACAGCTTGCTGATGGCCTCGCTCGGCCTGCCCGACGACATGCGTGCGGCCGCACGCACCAAGGGCAACACCCGGGCCGGCAATCGCATCACGTTCGCCGATGTCTTCCTGTTCTTGTACGTACCCCAATCGGCCATCAACCAGCAGATCGCCCACAGCGAAGAATCCTACCGCGAACCCAAGCGCAAGACCGTTTTCGAATTGCTGTTCGACATTACCGATCCGGACACCCTGGCACTGCAGTCAAAAGTCAACGAACTGAATGCGAAAATCGTAGAAGCCGAGAAAGAACACCAGACCGTGCTCGACTTCCTACGCACCACCGGCACCGCCGGCCGCGAGGAGACAGAGCAGGCCTACGCACAGGCTGTTGCCGAGCAGGAGGCAGCGCGGACCGAACAGGCCGCGCTCCGCCAAAACCTCGAACCGATCGCCGACCATGAAACCCGCGCCCTGCGCGATCTGCTGGACCGGGCCGAGGCGGACCTGGCAGAAGCCCGCAGCACGATCACCGAACTCGTCCGGCAGCAGGACGAATACCGCGCCGAACGACGTAGGGTCCAGACCGACATCGACCGCCTGCAGCGCATGCAGGACGCAGGCCAACGGCTGACTCAAATCGAATTCACCACCTGCCCCCGCTGCATGCAGCCTCTGACCGGCAGGGACGTTCCCGCGGGCCACTGCCGGGTCTGCCTGCAGCCCGACCCTGTGACGACATCCGAAGTCGCCCATCTCACCGACCAGTACGAGTTCAAGCAGCTCACCGAGCAACTGGTCGAAATGGACGACCATCTCAACGCCATCGCCCAGCAACTCAGCGCCATCATGCGAGCCGCGACCGAACGCGAACAACTGGTCCGGGAACTGACCGCCAAGATCGACGCACGCACAGCCGAGCGCATCCCCCCACGACTGCAGGTATTCAGCGACGCAGCCGTCCGGATGGCCGCCGCCCAGACCCGGCAGCAGCACCTGGAGCAAGCACTGCGGCAGTGGGATCGCGTCGAAGACCTTCGCAGCAGCGTCGAAGAACTCCACAAGGAAAGAAAAAGGCTGCTCGACGAAATCGAGCAGGCGAAGCAAGCGGCGCGATCCAGGCGCACCGAGATTCTCGAAGCGATCGATGCGGAGTTCCAGGAGACCGTCGCCGCCCTGGGCATTCCCTCAGTGCGAACTGCGAGGATCGACCCGGACAATTACCTGCCGATCCTCGATGGACGGCGATACACCGAATTCAGCGGCCCTGGAGGAGGCATCACCACCGCCACCCAGGTCGCCTACTGGCTGTCTCTGCTGACGGTAGCACTGCGAGACCGCCAGACCCGCTACCCCACATTGCTTATGATCGACAACCCGCTTCTGGCGATCAGCGACGAAAGACTCGCCGCCGCCGTTTACCGCCGCCTGGTCAGGCAGGCGGATGCCAGCCGGGAACGCGCCGCGACACAAGCCCCGGTCCAGCTGATCATCGCTGACAAGAAACTCCCCGACACCTACCGCGGCCACTACGCCCAACTCGACTTCAGCTACGACCACCCCACCGTCTCCACCATCGCGCACCCGGGGCCCGATGCCGTGCGGATCATCACACCCACGGACGAGGACTGAGCTTTACGCCGTGAGCACGGTGAAGAGGGGGCCACCAGCGGCAGGGCGGCTTCGGTGGTCTGCCTGGCGATGGCGGGGGTGAGCCATGCGGCTGGCACGCCGCCGGTGCCGGGATTGTGGTGGTGATGCCGCGGCGACGCTCACCTCACTTCGGAATACGTCCTACTGGTTGTGTCCGGTGGATCTCGGCTGCGTGCGCGCCTCCGATGCGGCCGACTCGCCGGCACCGCAACGCGGTCGAGAACTGCACCGAGCGGCCCGAAGTGAGGCGCAGCATCGCCGCCCTCGCGCGTCACCCCGGGCCCGAGCGCCTCGGCTGCGGATTCACCATGATTCGCCGGACACGGCTTGGCAGGGGTGTCGTGGTCGCTGGCGGCGGGCGGGAGCAGGGGGCGGCGACCTTGTATCGGGCCTTGGTGGTTTTGGGTGCTGTTCACTTCAGCGTTTGCCTTGCGGAGGGTGGGCGGCGGGTGGGGTGCCGGGGAGGCGGGCGGCGGCGGTGGTTGCCAGGAGGCCGAAGGCCAGGACCCACCAGAAGGTGTCGGCGTAGGCCGAGGGGACGTCTGTTCCCCGGGCGTCCAGGCGGCTGTTCAGGATCACCGCGACCACCGCTGTGCCCACCGTTCCGCCCACGGTGTTGAGCAGGTTGAGCGCTCCGGACGCGCGTGCCAGGTGCGCCGAGTCGATCCGGCTGTAGACGAGGTTCATCACCGGCGCGCCGATCATGGCGGCGCCCAGCCCCCGCACCAGCAGTGCGCCCGCGATGACGGCGTACGGCGGGTCGTCCGCGAGCTGGGTGAAGGGCGCGGTGCCCAGCACGACCAGCGCCAGCCCCGTCAGCACCAGCCTGCGCGGGGGCGTGGCGTCGATGATGCGCTGCACCAGCAATGACCCTGCGACGGCGCCGATGCCCTGCGGCGTGAGCAGCAGGCCCGTCTGGAACGCCGACAGGCCGTCGCCGCTCTGCAGGTACAGCGGCAGCAGGAACATCGTCCCGAACACCGCGGCGCCGAGCATGAGCAGCGCCAGCGCCGCCGCGCCGAGCGGCGGGCGGGCGAACATCCGCGGGTCGATCAGCGGCACGCCGGACGTGCGCAGGCCGTGCACCGCGAACCCGGCCAGCATCGCGAGGCCGGCGAGCACGGCGGCCGGGGCCGACGCGGACGCCCGGTCGCCGTACATGGTGAGGCCGAACATCAGCAGGGCCAGGCCGGGCGACATCAGCACCGCGCCGCGCACGTCGAACGGGACGCCCCGCGCGGACGGCGGCGGTGCGGGCACATGGCGGCGCGCCAGCAGCAGCGCGGCCAGGCCGACCGGCAGGTTGACCAGGAACAGCCACCGCCAGTCGGCCACGGCGAGGACCGATCCGCCGGCGAGGGGGCCCAGCACCGGGGACAGCAGCGGCACCACGCCCACGACGCTGATGAGCCGGCCCGTCCGGTGGGGGCCGGCGACCCGGGCGAGCAGGGCCTGTCCGGTCGGCGGGAGCAGCCCGCCGCCGAGGCCCTGCAGCACCCGGGCCGCCACCAGGCTCGGCACCGACCAGGCCAGCGCGCACAGCGCCGATCCGGCCAGGAACACCGCCACCGCGGCCAGCCAGGTCCGGCGGCCGCCGAACCGGTCCGGCAGCCAGCCGGACGCGGGCACCGCGGCGACCACGGCGAGCAGGTAGGCCGTGGTGACCCAGTGGATCTCGGTGACCGGTGCGTCGAACTCCTCGGCGAGCGTGTCGACGCCGACGGTGACGATCGTGCCGTCCAGGGTCGCCATGAACGTGCCGAGCACCAGGATGAACGCGGTGCGCAGCAGGGACGCGTCGATCTTCGTCGCGCCGTCGTACCCGCCGCTCACCGCGTGCCCTGCAGGCGGGCGAGGACGGCGGCGGCGTCCTCGCCGAGGGTTCCGGCGCGGGCCAGCTCCCGGACGGCGCGCAGCAGGTCGTCGGCGAGCCCGCGCACCTCGGCGGCGGTGAACAGTTCCGCCTGGTAGCCGAGGACGCCCGTCCAGCCGCCGCCTTCCGGCATGACGGTCACGGTCAGGGGGTGGTGCGTCGTCTCCCGGAACCGGGTCCCGGTGACGGTCAGCCCGGGGGCGGGTTCGCGGAGGGCGTCGGGATCCACCGGGTAGTTCTCGAACACCACGAGGCTGTCGAAGAGCCGGCGCCGCCCGGTCATCCGCTCCAGGTCGGCCAGCGCGACGTGCTGGTGCTCGATCATGGCCTGCTGCCGGGCCTGCAGGTCGGCCAGGGTCTCGGCGAGCGTTCCGGTGAAGCGGGCGCGCACCGGCACGGTGTTGGCCAGCAGTCCGATGATCTCTTCGACGCCGTCCACCTCGGGGGTGCGGCCGGAGACCATGGCGCCGAAGCACACGTCGCGGCGGCGGGAGCGCGCCGCGAGCACCGCCGCCCACGCGCCCTGCAGCATCGTGTTGGGGGTCAGCCCGTGCCGGGCCGCCGTCCGGGTGACCGCGGCGACCAGGTCCGCGTCGAACTCCAGCAGCACCGGTTCCGGGTGCCGCCGCGCCACCGGCACGGCCCGCTCGTCGCCGGTCAGGTGGTCGCCCTCGGGCAGGCCGTCGAGCTCGGCGCGCCAGGCGGCCAGGTCGGCCTGCTGGTCGCGGGCGGCGCGCCAGCGCAGGTAGTCGGCGAACGGGACCGGGGCGGGCAGGGCGTCGCCGGGTGCGCGGCCGCGCACCCGGGCGGTGTAGCACGCGAAGAGTTCGGCGAGCATGCGCGGCGCCGACCAGCCGTCGGACAGCACGTGGTGGCTGGTGAGGACGAGTTCGGCCCGGTCGGGGCCGCGCCGGATCACCGTCAGCCGCAGCGGCGGCCCGGCGGCCAGGTCGAACGGTTCGGCGAGGTCGTCGGCGAGGATCCGGTCGACCCGCCGCTGTTGTTCGCCGGGATCGGACAGGTGGGACACGTCGATCGCCCGGCGGTCCGGGCGGGGCTCGGCGGGCAGCACCTGCACGTTGTCCAGCCCGGGGGCGACGGGGAACACCGCCGCCAGGTTCGGGTGGCGTTCGAGCAGGTCGGCGCCGGCCGCGTGCAGCGCCTCGACGTCCAGGGCCCCGGCGAGGGAGAACGTCGACTGCACGGTGTAGGGGTCGGGTGCGTGCAGGGCCCGCGCCGCCCGGGAGTGCCGCAGCATCAGCTGCTGCAGCGGGGACAGCGGCAGCACGTCGGCGATCCGGTGGCCGCGTTCGAGGGCGTCGATCGCGGCCTGGTCCAGGCTGACCAGCGGCAGGTCGGAGGGGGTGAGCCCGGCCGCGGCGAGCACGGCGGGGTCCGCCAGCCGGGCCAGGGCGCGCCGGAGCCGGTCGGCGAGCGCCGCGATCTGCGCCTCGGTGAACAGCGCCGCGGGCCAGGTGAACCGGATCCCCAGGACGCCGCCGTCGCCGCCGGAGCCGTCGTCGCGGGCCAGCGCGTTGATCATCAGGCTGTGCGGCAGCGGCAGGTCGTCGCCCGCGACCGAGCCGAGCGGCTGGGCGTCCGGCGGCGGCTGCCAGGCGGTCTCCGCACCGGGGGCCGCGGGGAACCGGCCGAGGTAGTTCCAGCTGATCTCCGGTTCCGGTGCGTCGCCGAGCTCGCCCGCCGCGGCGAGGACGCCGTGGCCGAGGCCGTCGCCGTGGGCGCCGAGCTGCTCCTTGACCGCCTTGAGCGCCTCCGGGAGTCCGGCGTCGCCGGGCGGTTCCACCAGGGCCGGGTAGGCCGCGGTGAACCAGCCGACGGTCTGGGACAGGTCCACCGGGCGCGCCCGGTCGGGGGTGTGCGGCGGGCGGCCGTGGCTTTCGAGGGTGACCAGCAGCCGCGGCCGGCCGCCGCGCCAGTCGCCGACCGCGGTGGCCAGCGCGGTGAGCAGCACGGTGTCGGGGGTCGTGCGGTAGGCGGCGGGCAGGGCGGTCAGCAGCGTCCGCGTCACGTCGGGTTCCAGCCGCATCTCGTGGTGGACCGCGGTGGCGGCGGTGTCCCGGGCGGGGTCGCGCGGCTTGTCGGTGAGCGGTTCGGCCGCCGCTTCGGCGATCCGCCGCCAGTGCGGGAGCTCCGCGCGCCGCTGCTCCACGGCGGCGCGCAGCGACCGCGCCCAGGAAAGGAAGGACTCCCCGTGCCGCGGCAGCGCGGGAACGGCGGCGCTCCCCCGCCCGTCGGCGGTGGCGGCGTCGTAGGCGTGCGCGATGTCGTCGAGCAGGATGCGCCAGGACACGCCGTCGACGATCAGATGGTGCGCGACGAGGGCCAGCCGGCCGGGCCGGGTCGGGCCCGCATCGACCCACACGGCCTGCAGCAGCGGTCCCGTGCGCAGGTCCATCCGGGCGCGCGCGGCGGCGATGCGGGAGTCGACCAGTGCACGCAGGTCGTCGCCGTCCTCGGCGCGTACGTGCGTCAGCACCTGCGCGGCGGTGACCGCGCCCGCCGGCGGGATGCGCAGCACCGGCTCGGCCGCCCCGCCCGGGTGGGCGAGGCGGGCCCGCAGCACGTCGTGCCGCTCCAGTACCGCGTCGAGCACCGCCCGCCACACGGCCGGGTCGCCGCCCGCCGGGACGCAGATCTCGGTCCACTGGCAGAAGCCGTCGGCGGCCGCGCCGGCCGCGGCGCAGCGGCGCAGCAGGTCGCGCATGACGGGGGTGAGCGGCGCGTCGCCGACGGCCGGACCGGCCGAGGCGTCCGGGGCGGCGCCGCCGTCCGGGCCTTGTGCGCGCGCCGCGATGCCGGCGACGGTGCGTCCCTCGAAGACGTCGCGGGGGCTCAGCCGCAGCCCGTGGCGCCTGGCCCGGGAGACCAGGCGCAGCGACGCGATGCTGTCCCCGCCGACGTCGAGGAAGTCGTCGTCCAGGTTGACCTCGGCGGTGCCCAGCACGTCGCGGACGACGCCGAGCAGGACGGTCTCGGCGGGGGTGGCCGGTTCGCGCGCCGGGGTGGCGGCGCGCTGCTCGGGGGCGGGCAGCGCGTCCCGGTCCAGCTTGCCGGAGGGGCCCAGCGGCAGCCGGTCGATGACCACCAGCGCGGCCGGCACCATGTGGTCGGGCAGTTCGCGGGCCAGGTCGTCGCGGACCCGGTCGGGGTCGAGGTCGGCGCCGTCGACCGGGATGACGTAGCCGACCAGGCGGCGGTCCCCCGGCCGGTCCTCCCTGACGATCACCGCGCAGGCCCGGACGTGCGGGTGCCGGCCGAGCACGGTCTCGATCTCCGCGAGCTCGATGCGGAACCCGCGGATCTTGACCTGGTGGTCGGCGCGGCCGAGGAACACCAGCTGCCCGTCGGGCCGCCACCGCACCAGGTCGCCGGTGCGGTACATGCGCTCCCCGGGGCCGCCGAACGGGTCGGCGACGAACGCCTGGGCGGTCAGGCCGGGCTGGCCGACGTAGCCGCGGGCGAGCTTGGGGCCGGCCAGGTACAGCTCGCCGGTCACGCCGGCGCCGACCGGCTGCAGTCCGCCGTCCAGGACGTAGGCGCGCACGCCCGGGTCGGGCCGCCCGATCGGCAGCGGCCCCGCGTCGTCGGGCTCGTACCGCCAGGTCACCGAGTTGACCGTGACCTCGGTGGGCCCGTAGGCGTTGAACAGCGCCCGCCGGTCGCCCCACCGCCGGGCCAGTGCGGGGTCGAGCCGCTCCGCGCCGACGACGAAGAGCACCTCGGGGTCGACGGTCAGGTCGTCGGGCATCGCGGCCAGGAACGACGGCAGCAGGTTCACGCCCGTGACGCGGTGCTCGGTGATGTAGTCGAGCAGCTCGTCGCCGGGCACCCGCACCTCCTCCGGCGCGATGACGGACGTGCCGCCCGACAGCAGCGGCACCATGGTCTGCCAGAAGGCCACGTCGAAGCTCGTCGAGGCGAAGTGCAGGTACCGGTCGTGCTCGGTGACGCCGACGACCTCCTCCTGCAGCGCGACCAGGTAGGGCACGCCGCGGTGCGAGACCGCGACGCCCTTGGGGCGGCCGGTCGTGCCGGAGGTGTAGATGACGTAGGCCAGCGCGTCCTCGGTGAGGCCGCGGCGCGCCCCGGCGGGGTCGGCGTCCCAGGTCTCGGGGCCGTCGAGGGCGGCCGGGTCGTCCAGCCGCAGCAGGGGGACGCGGCGTTCGGCGGGCAGCCGGCCGCCGAGCCGGTCCAGCGCGTCGCCGGTGGTCACCGCGGCGGCGGGCGCGATGTCGTCGATCATGTACGCCAGGCGGCCGGGCGGGTAGCCGGGGTCCATCGGCACGTACACCGCGCCCGCCTTGAGCACGCCGAACAGCGCCACCACCATCTCCACGTCGCGGCCGAGCAGCACCGCGACCGGGTCCTGGGGCCGGACGCCGCGGGCGATGAGCGCGTGCGCGAGCCGGTTGGCCCGGCGGTCCAGCTCCGCGTAGGTCAGGCCGCGGTCGCGGCACACCACCGCCTCGGCGTCGGGCTTGCGGCGCACCCACGCGGCGAACTCCTCCAGGCAGCCGCGCCGGGGCCGGGCGGGCGCGCCCCCGTCGCCGAGGCGCAGCAGGCGGTCGCGTTCGCCGGGGTCGAGCATCGGCACCCGCGCCACCGGGCGCGCCGGGTCGGCGGCCATCTCCCGCAGCAGGTTGCGCAGCCAGCGCCCGTAGCGCCGCACGGTGTCCTCGTCGAAGGCGTGCGGCTGGTAGCCGAGGCCGACGGTGATCTCGTCCTCGGGGATGACGATGACGGTGAGCGGGTAGTGCGTGGCGTCGGTGATGTCCACGGCCGCCAGGTCCAGCCCCGGCGCCAGGGTGGTCCGCCGCCTGCTCGACAGCGGGAAGTTCTCCATCACCAGCATCGTGTCGAACAGGTCGCCGACGCCGGCGGCGCGCTGGATGTCGGGGAGCCCGACGTGGTGGTGCTCGGCGAGCGCGACGTTCTGCGCGTGCACCTCGGCCAGGACGTCCGCCACGGTGTCGCCCGGGGCGTGCCGGACGCGGACCGGGATGGTGCCGCCGAACTGGCCGATCATCGTCTCGACGCCGTCGATCTCGGGGGGACGGCCGGAGACCGGGCAGCCGAAGAGGACGTCGCGGCGTCCGGTGAGCCGGCCGAGCAGCAGGCCCCAGGCCGTCTGCAGCACCGTGGTCAGGGTCACGCCGCGGGCGCGGGCCAGTGCGCGCAGCCGTTCGCTGAGCTCGGCGCCCAGGGGGACGGTCACCCGCCCGGGCCGCTCGATCCGGGTGTCCGCGGTCGCGCGGGCCAGCCGGGTGCCTTCTTCGACGCCTGCCAGCGCGTCCTGCCACGCCTGCAGCGCGGCCTGCCGGTCCCGGCCCGCCAGCCACCGGAAGTAGTCGGCGGGCGGGCGCCCCTGCGGGGCCGCGGGGCCGCCGCCGAGCTCGGCGTAGATCGCCAGCAGGGAGCGGCCGACCAGCGGCATGGACCAGCCGTCGAGCAGGGCGTGGTGGTTGGTGATGACCAGCCGGTGCTCGCCGGGGCCGAGCGTGCACAGCAGGAAGCGGATCAGCGGCGGCTCGGCCGGGTCGAACGGGCGGTCCAGCTCCACCCGCAGGTGCGCGTCGAGCCGGTCGGCGCGTTCGCCGGGGTCGCAGGAGGACAGGTCGACGTGCCGCCAGGCCGGGTCGACGTCCGCGGGCACCACCTGGACGACGTCGCCCGCCGCCGTGGCGGCCAGGTGGATGCGCAGTGCCGGGTTGCGGTGCAGGAGCTCCCGCGCCGCCGCGGCCATGCGTTCGGGGTCCAGTTCGCCGACCAGGGACATGACCGCTTGGACGACGTAGACGTCGGTGTCGTCGTCGCCGCGCGCCATCGTGTGGAAGGACAGCCCCACCTGCAGCGGCGTGGCGGGCAGCACGTCGGCGATGCGGCGGCGGCGTTCGAGGGCGTCGATGTCGGCCTGGTCCAGGGCGACCAGGGGCAGGTCCGAGGGGGTGAGGCCGCCGCCGTCCGGCCCGATCCCGGCCGCGTGCGCGGCGAGGCCCGCCAGTGCGGCCTCCCAGGCGCTCTGCAGGCCGGCCACCGCGTCCGCGTCCAGCACCCGTGCGGCGGCGGTCCACTCGACCGCCAGCCGCGGGGCGTCCCCGCCGTCGCCGGGCTCGTGCACGAAGCAGTTGAGCGCGAGCACCTGTTCCAGCGCCTTGCCGGGCGGTTCGATCACCGCGAACGCGTCGCGTTCGGGGAGCCGCCACCCGGTGCCGGGCAGCGGGGCGAACCGGCCGAGGTAGTTGAGCAGCACCTCCGGTGGCGGCGCGGCCGCGAGTTCCGTCCGCGTCACCGGGTCGAGGTGGCGCAGCACCCCGTAGCCCACGCCGCCGCCGGGGACGGCGCGCTTGGCCTCCTTGACGGCGCGCAGCAGCCGCCCGGCGGCCACGCCTCCGGCCAGGGCGTCGACGAGGTCGTGTTCGGCGCGCACCGTGTCGGCGGGCACGCGCACCGGGTATTCGCTGGTGAACCAGCCGACCGTGCGGGACAGGTCGGTGCCGGCGGCGAGCTGTTCGCGGCCGTGGCCTTCCATCATGACGGTGAACTCATCCTGCACGGGCAGGCCGCGGCGCCTGCGCCAGTACCGCAGCGCCAGCACCAGCGCGGCCAGCAGCACCTCGTCGACCCCGGCGCGGTAGGCGGCGGGCAGCGTGGTGAGCAGCGCGGCGGTGACCTCGGGGGCGGCTGTCGTGGTGGACCGCGCGGCCGTGGCGGCGGTGTCCCGCGCCGGGTCCAGGGGGCGGCGGCCCAGCGGGCGGCAGGCGGGGTCGACGGGGCGGCGCCAGTGGTCCAGCTCGGCCCGGCGGGCGCCCGTCTCGCCCTGGTCGGCGAGCAGCGTGGCATGCCGCCGCCACGACGTGCCGGCGGGCGGCGGGTCGGCGGGGCGTCCGTCGCGGGCGGCGGTGCAGGCGGCGTGCAGGTCGGGCAGCAGGACGCGCCAGGACACCCCGTCGATGACGAGGTGGTGGGCCGCGATCACGAGCCGGTCCGGCGCCTGCTCGCCGGTGCGCAGCAGCGCCACCCGCAGCATGTCGCCGGTCTGCGGGTCGAGGGCGGACGCCAGCCGCGCGGCCAGCGCGGCGGTCTCCCCCTCCCCCGCCTCGGTGACGATCCGCGCGGCCTGCACCGCGCCGCGCGGGCGGACCTCCAGCCGGTAGGGGCGGTCCGCGGCGGCGTCCACGCGCAGCCGCAGCGCGTCGTGCCGGTCCAGCACGGCCTGCACGCCGGCGACGAGGTCGGCCAGGGCGAGCGGCTCGTCGACGGCGAGCGCGGTCCACTGCGCGTACCCGGCGATGTCGCGGACGTCGGGGTGCGGGTCGAGCAGCGCGCGCACGATCGGCGGCGCGGGGACCGGGCCGACCGGGTCGTCGGGGGCCGCGGCCGAGGCGGTGCGCTCCTCGGCGTCCGCCGCGATGGCGGCCAGGGGGCGCCGGGAGAGCAGGTCGCGCGGCCGGACGTCCAGGCCGTGCGCCCGCAGGCGGCTGCTGACGCCGATCGCGGTGATGCTGTCGCCGCCGAGGGAGAAGAAGTCGTCGTCGGCGCCGGCGCGTGCCAGGCCGAGCACGTCGGCGACGGCCGTGCACAGTGCGCGCTCGCGTCCGGTGCGCGCGCCGCGGCCGCCGCCCGCACCCCGGGCGGCGGGCAGCGCCGCACGGTCCACCTTGCCGTTGGGGGTCAGGGGCAGCTCGTCCAGCACGACCACGGCCGCCGGGACGACGTAGCCGACCAGCCGGGCCGGGCCGCCGTCGGTCCGGACGGCCGCGGCGGCCGCGCTCACCCCGGGCAGCGCGCCGAGCGCGGCCTCGACCTCGCCGACCTCCACCCGGTGGCCGCGGATCTTGACCTGGCCGTCGTCCCGGCCGAGGTACTCCAGCCCGCGGCCGGGCACCCAGCGGGCGAGGTCGCCGGTGCGGTACATCCGCCGCCCCGGGCCCGCGAACGGGTCGGCCACGAACCGCTCGGCGGTCGCGCCGGGCCGGTCGAGGTATCCGCGGGCCAGGTGCGGCCCGGCCAGGTACAGTTCGCCGCGCTCGCCGGGCGGCACCGGCCGCAGGCCGTTGTCGAGCAGGTAGACGCGGGTGCCTCCCAGCGGCAGGCCGATCGTGGGGTCGTCGCCGCCGATGCGGGCGGTGGTGCTGTCCACCGTGGCCTCGGTGGGGCCGTACATGTTGCGCGCCGCGATCCCGGACGCGGCGACCCTGCGCCACAGCGCCGGCGACGTGGCCTCCCCGCCGAGCACCAGCAGCGACGGCCGGTGGCCACGGTCGAGCAGGCCGCCGTCGAGCAGGCCCGCGTCGATCAGCGGGGCGGCCATCGACGGGGTGGTGTCGACCACGTCGATCCGATCCCTGGTGTAGGCGGCGAGCAGCGCTTCGGCGTCGCGGGCCAGGGCCGCGTCGTACAGGTGCAGCTCGTGCCCGCACAGCAGCCACAGCAGCTGGTCCAGGGCGGAGTCGAACGCGAACGAGTAGGTGTGCGCGGCGCGCAGCCGCCGTCCCGCGGCCCGCTCCGCCTCGGCGACCACCGTCGCGCGGTGGTGGTGCAGCAGCCGCGCCAGCGCGCCGGTCCGGCCGAGCACGCCCTTGGGCCGGCCGGTGGACCCCGACGTGTAGATCACGTAGGCGAGGTGGTCGGGGTGCCGGGGGGCGGCGAGCTCGTCTGCCGCCAGCGGGCCGCCCGGCAGCTCGGCCAGTTCCGCGCGGGTGTCGGGCGCGTCCAGGCGGAGCCCTCCGGCCAGGTGCGCGGCGGCCTCGGTGGTGAGGACGAGGGCGGGCCGGGCGTCGGCGAGCAGCTCGCGTGTGCGTTCGGGCGGATGCGCCAGGTCCAGCGGGAGGAACGCGGCGCCGGCGTCCAGCACCGCCAGCAGCGCGACCACCAGGTCGGCGGAGCGGGGCAGGGCGAGCGCGACGACGTCGTCCGGGCCGATGCCCCGGGCCCGCAGCGCCCGGGCCAGGCGGTGCACGCGCTCGGCCAGGTCGCGGGCGGACAGCCGGTCCGCGCCGTGCACCAGAGCGGTCCGGTCGGGGTGCGCCGCGGCCAGCTCGTCCAGCACGGCGGGCACGTCGCGGGGTGCGCCGGGCGGGGCGGGGCGGGCCCATTCGTCGAGCAGCCGCTTGCGCTCGCCGGGTCCGATCAGCTCGACCCGGCCGACGGGGGGAGCGTCCGGCGCGGTCAGCGCGGTCACCAGGCGGTGCAGCTCGGCCGGCTTGCGGTCGACGCCCGCCTGGTCGTGGGTGCGGGCGTCCACCTCGAACCCCAGCAGCAGGCCGCCGTCCGGGGTCGGCAGGACGCTCAGGCCCATGTCCTCCGGCGGCCCGCCCGCGACGTTGCGCATCACCCCGCGGGCGCCGGCGAAGTCCAGCGCGAGGTCGAACACCTTGAGGTTGACGCCGCGTCCGTGCAGCAGCGCGCCGGCGCCGGGCACGCCCAGGTCCTGGGGCAGGTTCTCGCCCCGGTACCGCTGGTGCGCGCGCATCTCCCGCATCGCCGCCGCGACCCGCCTGGCCAGTTCCCCCAGCCGGTCGCCGCCGCGGACGGCGACCCGCAGCGGCAGCACGTTCACCGCCATGCCGGGCGTGCGCAGCTCCGAGCCCGTCCGGCACATCAGCGGCAGCGCGAACACCACGTCGGTCTGCCCCAGCCGGCGGTGCAGGAACGCGGCGTAGCAGGCGATGAGCGCCTCGCCCCAGGTGACGCCTTCCGCGTCGGCGAACGCGCGGAGCCGGGCGAACTCCTCCGCCGACACGACCGCGCGGGCGCTCAGCGTGCGGTCGGCGGGGCCGGGCGCCGGTTCGGCGCCGGACCCGAGGTCGGGCAGCGGGGTGAGCCGGTCGAGCCAGTACGCGCGGTCCCGCTCGAACTGCTCGCCCGCCAGGTAGGCGCGGTCGGTCTCGACCAGGTTCGCGAACGGGCCGAACGGCGACGGCGGTGCGGGGGCGCCGGTGGCCAGCGCGGTGTAGTGCGCGGCCGTCCGGCGGGCCAGCATCGCCGCGGTGTAGCCGTCGAAGACCAGGTGGTGGCCGAGCTGGGTGTACCAGACCTCGCGCTCGGACAGGCGGATGACCGTCTGGAAGAACAGCCTGCGGTCCACCATCTCGCGGGCGGCGCCTGCGGCGCGGCGGCGCTCGGCGGCGACCAGCGCGGCCGCGGCCGCGGCGGGGTCCGGTTCGGCGGACACGTCGACGATCTCCGGCGGCCCGGGCGGGTCGCCGATCACCTGGCGCGGCCCGTCGGGAGTGTCGAACACCCGCAGCCGCGGGCTCTCGGCCTCGGCCGCGGTGGCCCGGATCGCCGCGGCCAGCAGCCGGGCGTCGACGGGCCGGTCGCCGGCGATCTCCACCACGTCGCCGACCAGGTAGTAGGGCGAGTCCGGCTCCAGCCGCTGGGCGTTCCAGATGCCGAGCTGGGCGCTGGTCAGCTCCAGGGTCGGGCCGGTCGCCGACGGGTCGGCGGGCGGGCGGGTCTGGTGGCGGACGGTGCTCAACTCACACTCCTGGAGACTGTGGGAAGGTGCTCGTGGGTGAGGTCCGGGACGGCCATCGGGGTGCCGCTGACCGGGTCCGGCACGACGACGCACGGCAGGTCGAAGACCTCGCGCAGCAGCGCGGCGTCGACGATGTCGGCCGGGGCGCCCTCGGCGACGATCCGGCCGTCGCGCATGGCGACCAGGTGGTCGGCGTACCGGCAGGCCTGGTTGATGTCGTGCAGCACCGCGATGACGGTGCGGCCCTCGTCCCGCAGCCGCGCGAGCAGCGCGAGCAGGCGGTACTGGTGGGTGATGTCGAGGAACGAGGTCGGCTCGTCCAGCAGCAGGTACTCGGTGTCCTGGGCGAGCGCCATCGCGACCCAGGCCCGCTGCCGCTGCCCGCCGGACAGTTCGGCCACGGGCCGGTCGGCGAGGTCGGCGACGCCCGCGGTGCGCATCGCCTCGGCGACCGCGTCCTCGTCCCGCTGCGACCACATCGCCAGCGGGCCCTGGTGCGGGAAGCGTCCGCGGGCGACGAGCTGGCGGACCTTGACGTCGTCGGGGGCCAGCGGGTCCTGCGGCAGGAACCCGAGCGTGCGGGCCAGGGCCTTGCTCCGGTAGGAGGCGACGTCCCGACCGTCGAACCGCACGCTGCCCTCGGCCGGGCGCAGCAGCCGCACGAACGCGCGCAGCAGCGTCGACTTCCCGCAGGCGTTGGGGCCGACGACGGCGGTGAAGGCGCCGTCGGGGACGTCCATGCTCAGCCGCGTGGAGACCACGCGGTCCCCGTAGCGCAGCGTGAGATCCTGGGCGCGCAGCCGGGCGGCGCGTCCGCTCGGCTCGGTCATGGTCGCCTCACTTCCCGGGTGAGCAGCCAGAGGAGATAGCAGCCGCCGATCGCGGTGGTGACCACGCCGACCGGCAGCGACACGGGCGCCAGCAGCGCCTGGGCGGCCAGGTCGGCGGCCTGCAGCAGCACCGCGCCGGTCAGCGCGGCGGGCAGCAGCGGCACCCCGGGGGCCCGGGCCAGCCGGCGGCCGATCTGCGGCGCGGCCAGCGCGATGAACGCGATCGGCCCGGCCACGGCGGTGACGGTCGCGGTCAGGCCGACCCCGGCCGCCGCCATCAGCAGCCGCAGCCGCCGCAGCCCGACCCCGGTGGCGGCGGCGACGGCGTCGCCCAGCGCGGCCTGGTGCATGGCGTGGGACCCGGCCGCCATCAGCGCCAGGAGCACCGCGATGGTCCACAGCGGGATCGCCAGGTCGGCCCAGTCGACGCCGTTGAGCGATCCGGCGCTCCACCCCACCGCGGCGATGGCGACCTCCAGTTCGGCGCGCAGCACGATCCAGGAATTCAGCGCCGTCACCACCGCGTTGACGGCGATGCCGACGACGACCAGGCGCAGCCCGGACAGCCCGCCGTCCATCGACAGCAGGTAGATGACCGCGGCGGCGAGCAGCCCGCCCGCCACCGAGCACACCGCCAGCTGCGTCGACGTCCCCGACAGCACGGTCAGCGCCACCAGCGCGCCGGTGTAGGCGCCGGCGTCCAGGCCGATGACGTCGGGGCTGCCCATGGGGTTGCGGGTGAGGTTCTGGAAGATCGCCCCGGACGTCCCGAGGGCGGCGCCGAACACCAGCGCGGCCAGCACCCGCGGCAGCCGCCAGTCCCGGATCACCACCTCGGCGTCGCCCGTCCCGGCCAGCGCGGTGACGACCTCGCCCGGAGCGGCCCACTCCGCGCCGTAGCACAGGCCGAGCAGGCCCAGGCCGAGCATCGCGGCCACCAGCGCCGCCGACAGCACCAGCGTCCGGCGTTCGAGGTGGACGGCGCGGCCGCCCGCGCGCAGCACGAGTACGCTCACGGCGCCCCCGCCCCGTACCGGCGGACCGCCCAGATCAGCACGGGCCCGCCGATGAACGCGGTCACGATGGCGACGGGCACCTCGCCCGTCGGCAGCAGCACCCGGGAGCCCATGTCGGCGAGCAGCAGCAGGACCGCGCCGAAGACCGCGGCGTGCACGGTCAGCCACGGCACCGAGCCGCGCGCCAGCGGGCGCACCGCGTGCGGCACGATCAGCCCGACGAACATGATCGGCCCGGCCACCGCCGTCGCCGCCCCCGCCAGGACCGTGATCAGCACGAGCGCGGTGGACCGGACCCGCGCGACGTGCACGCCGAGCGCGTGCGCCACGTTGTCGCCGAGCGCGACGGCGTTCAGCGCTCGGCCGAGCAGCAGCGCGCCGACGACGGCGATCCCGATCGCCGCCAGCGGCAGGGCCAGCGGGGCGCGTTCCCGGCCCGCGAGCGACCCGACCGACCAGAACCGGTACTGGTCGAACACGTCGGGAAGCATCAGCCGCATGCCGAGGGACACGCCCGACAGCACCGCGCTCAGCGCCACCCCGGTGAGCACCAGGCGCAGCGGCGAGGACCGGCCGACCGCGTACACCAGGGCGGCGGCCAGCACGGCCCCGGCCGTGGCGACCGCGAGTCGGCCGGCGGGGGCGGCGGCCGCCCCGAGCGCCGACCCCACGGTCATCGCGAACCCGGCGCCCGCGGTGACGCCGAGGATGCCCGGCTCGGCCAGCGGGTTGCGCGACAGCGTCTGGACGAGCACGCCCGACACGGCCAGCGCGGCGCCCACGCCGACGGCCAGCAGCGCCCGGGGCGCGCGCACGTCCCTGACGATCATCTGCTCGGCGGAGCCGTCGTAGGCGAACAGGGCGCGCACCACCTCGGCGGGCGCGACCCGGTGGGCGCCGACGCCGATGCTGACCACGGCCACGGCGGCGAGCAGCGCCACGCCCGCGGCGAGCGCGGCGGCCTGCCCGGCCGCCGCGCCCGTCCGCTCGGTTCGCCCCACTCCGGCCTCACGGCCCGCGGCCGTCACTGCTTCAGCAGCGGCGCGAACGACTCGTCGATCGCGTCCAGGGTCATCATGGCCTGCCGGTAGGTCGCGGCCTCGGTGTAGCGGATCGGGTAGGTGCGGCCCGCCTTGACCGCGGGCAGGTTCTTCCACAGCTTGTGGTCGAGCACGTACTTGACGCCCTCGGGCACCGAGCCGTCGGGGTTGACCGAGTAGGTGATGGCGTCGGCCTCGGCGAAGGCGCTGGGCAGCTCCTCGATCGAGGGGTACTCGCTCACGCTGCGCGAGCCGGTGCCCTTCTGCTTGACCTGGCCGTAGTACTTGGCGCCGACGTCGTTGGCGACGTTGGTGCCCCAGGACCCGTCGAACTCGCGCTGGAAGTTTCCCTTGGCGACCTCGCCGTACGAGCCGACGTGGGCGAACTTCAGCTTCGGCAGGACGTCCTCGTACTTGGCGGCGAGCTGGGCGGCCTTGGCCTCGTACTGCGCCTTGGCGGCGTCGTACTTCTGCAGCACCCCGGCCGCGTCGGCCTGGCGGCGCGACAGGTCGCGCCAGGCGCGCGGGACGGTCGGACCGATCGCCACGACGGGCGCGATGGACTTCAGGCGGTCGACGTCGATGTCACCGAGCACCGGTGCGGGCACGCCGATGACGATGAGATCGGGCTTGGCCTTGGCGATCGCCTCGTAGTTGGTCTCGGCGGCCTGCTCCCCGGCGACCTTGGGCAGCTTGTCGTAGGCGGCCTTGGTCCGGGCGTCCATCATCGGCACGCCGCGCTTCCAGGTCGAGATGCCGACCAGCGGCGCGCCGGCCTCGATCAGGGGCGGGACGGCGTAGCCGGTCGCGACGACCCGCTGCGGCTTGGCCGGGATGGTGATATTTCCGTTGTCGGCCTTGAACACCCGGGTGCCGCCGTCGGCGGCCGCCGTGCCGTCGTCGCCGCCCGACCCGCAGCCGGTCGCCGTCAGGGCGAGTGCGACCAGCAGGGCCGCGCAGCGACGTACCGTTCGACCAGTGAACATGTGTTCCTCGGGGTTGTGATCTGATCAGTGCTCGTGGTCGTCGTCGTAGTCGGCGACGCCGCGCTTCCAGTAACCGGTGATGTCGTAGTCGCCCCGGTCGAGGCGCAGCTCGTCGCGCACCCACCGGCGCAGCGGCTTGAGCGTTCCGGCCTCGCCGGCGATCCACACGTAGACGCGCTGCCCGTCCGGGATCTCGACCGAGCGGACGGCGCGTTCCAGCAGGCCGCCGGTGCCGGGCGGCCGGTCGCCGCGGTGCAGCCAGCGCACCTGGACGTCCTCGGGCGCCGACAGCCCGATCTCCTCCGCGGCGTCGGCGACCTCGACGAACGCCCAGCCGGCCGCCGTGCGGGGCAGCTCCTCCAGGCGCCGGGCGATCGCGGGCAGCGCGGTGATGTCGCCCGCCAGCAGGTACCGGTCGTAGGCGTGCGGCACGATCAGCCCGCCGGGCGGGCCCGCGACGTGCACCGGGTCGCCGGGCCGGACGGACCGCGCCCAGTCCGAGGCCAGGCCCCCGTCGTGCAGGGCGATGTCGACGGCCAGTTCACCGGTCCGCGCGTCGTAGCGGCGCACCGTGTACTCCCGGGTGGTGGGGGACGGCCTCGGCCACCGCAGCATCAGCCCGTCCGGTTCGGGCAGGCGCAGCGTCCCGTCCGGATCGGGGAAGACGATCTTGACGTGCTCGTCGGGGGCGTGGGACTCGAACCCCTCCGTGCCGGGGCCGCCGAGCGTCAGCCGGATCAGGCCCGCGCCGACCATCTCGGTGCGCACCACCTCGGTCCGGCGGATGCGGATCGGATAGGGCACCTTCTCGGCCCGTGTTCCGGCCCTGACCTCGGCGATCCGCTCCAGGTGGCGGTCCCGGGAACCGATCCTGCTCACGCGCCCTCCAGCAGGGCCGTCCAGTGCGCCAGTTCGGGCCGCTCGGCCAGGTCGGGCACCTCCAGGCGGGTGGCGCCGGCCGCGCGCCACCGCTCGACCAGCGCCATGATCCGGACGGAGTCGAGCCCGCGGTCGAACAGGTTCTCGTCGGGTGCGATCTCCTCCGGGGCGCAGCCGAGCAGGGCGGCGACGTCGGCCCGGACGCGGTCGGCGGACAGGGCGGGCGTGCCGCTCATCGGGTACCTCCGATCGATGCGGACGCCGTGAGCGCGGTCACGGCGTCGGCGGTGGTGAGCACGGCGCCGCAGCGCTGCGCGACGTACTCGCAGGCCTGGTCGTGCCGTCGGCGGGAGAAGTCGGCGACCGCGTCGGCCACCAGGAACGGGCGGATGTCGCGCATGAACGCCTCGACGGCCGTGGCCTGGCAGCCGATGTGCGCGTAGACGCCGGTGACCAGCAGCTGGTCGCGTCCCCGCGCGGCCAGCTCCTCGGCGAGCGGGCTGCGCTGGAAGGCGCTGTAGCGCCATTTGACCAGGACGCGGTCGTCCGGCCCGGGGGCCAGCTCGGGAACGATGTCGGCGGCCCGCGGGTCGGCGTCGATGGCCGCGCCGATGCCGGCGCCCCAGAACTCGGTGAGCAGGCCGCGGTCGGCGGGTTCCTGGCGCGCCGGCTGGGCGGTGTAGAACACCGGCATCCCCTGCGCGCGGGCCGCCGCGAGCAGCCTGCCGATGTTGGCGGTCACCTCGGGCACCGGGGCGCCCGCGAACGGGGCGAGGAAGTAGCGCTGCATGTCGTGGACCAGCAGCGCCGCCCGCGCCGGGTCGGGCCGCCAGTCCACCCGGCCGGCCGGGAGCTCGCCCGCGGCGGGCGGCCGGTAGGGCTGAATGCTCGGCAGGGACACCAGGACCTCACCCCTTCTCGGTGCGGGCGGCCAGCGCCGCCCGCAGCTCGCGCTTGCTGGTCTTGCCGACCCCGGTCACCGGGAACTCCTCGACGACCACGACCAGGTCCGGCACCTTGAACGCCGCGACGCCGCGCTCGCGGACGAAGCGCCGCAGTTCGGGCCCGGTGGGGTGGGCGCCGGCGGTGGGGACGACGTAGGCGCAGGTCCGCTCGCCGAGGTACTCGTCGGGCACGGCGACGACGGCGGCGTCGAGCACCCCGGGGTGGGCCATCAGATGGTCCTCGACCTCCTCCGCGGCCACCTTCTCGCCGCCCCGGTTGATCTGCTCCTTGGCGCGGCCGACGACCTCCAGGTGCCCGGAGGGGTGCCGGCGCACCAGGTCGCCGGTCCGGTAGAAGCCGTCCGGGGTGAACGCCGCCGCGTTGTGCTCGGCGGCCCGGTAGTAGCCGCGGATCGTGTAGGGGCCGCGGGTCAGCAGGGCGCCGACCCGGCCGGGCGCCACCTCCGCGTCGGAGGGGGCCGCGGGGTCGTCGGGGTCGACGACGCGGATCTCGTCGTCGGGTGAGATGGGCCGCCCCTGGGTGCCGAGCACGATGTCGTCGGGGTCGTCGAGCCGGGTGTAGCAGACCAGCCCCTCGGCCATCCCGAACACCTGCTGCAGGCGGCAGCCCAGCGCGGGCCCGATCCGCTCGGCCAGTTCGCGGCCGCACTTGGCCCCGCCGACGAGCAGCACCTGCAGGCTGGACAGGTCGCGTTCGGTGCGCGCCGCGGCCTGCACCCACGCCGCGGCCAGCGGCGGCACGACACCGGTGATCGTCACGCGCTCGGTCTCGATCAGCCGGAACGCGGTGTCGGCGTCGGGGCGCGGCGCCAGGACGGCCGCCGCGCCCGCGTGCAGCGCGCCGAGCACCCCCGGCGAGCTCAGCGGGAAGTTGTGCGCCACCGGAAGCGCGGCCATGTAGACGCTCTCGGGGCGCAGCGCGCAGATCCGGGCGCTCTCCCGGACGCTGTAGATGTAGTCGTCGTGGGTGCGCGGGATCAGCTTGGGCACGCCCGTGCTCCCGCCGGACAGCTGCAGGAACGCCACGCCCTCCGGGTCGGGGTCGGGCAGCTCGCGCGGCGGCGTCGCGGCCAGGTCGCCGAACTCCGCCGAGCCGACGGTCAGCACGTGCCGGACCGAGCGCACGTCGGCGGCGACGGCGCGGGCGGTGGCCGCGTGGTCGTGCCGGTCGTGCCGGTCGACGGTGATGATCGCGACGGCCTCGGTGTGCGCGGCGAAGTGCCGCAGCTCGGTGCGGCGGTGCGCGGGCAGCGCGAACACCGGCCAGGCGCCGGCGCGCCAGAGCCCGAAGACGACCGGCACGAACTCGGGGATGTTCGGCAGCTGCAGCACCACCCGGTCGCCCGCCTTGACGCCCAGGCCGGCCAGCCCCGCCGCGATCCGGTGGGCCCGCTCGTCGAGTTCGGCGTAGGTCCAGCGCACCGTCGTCCCGGCCCGCTCGCCCACCACCGCGGTGCGGTCGGCATAGGCCGCCGCCAACGCGGTGAGCAGCCTGCCGAACGTCTGCCCGCGCCAGTGGCCGGACGCGCGGTAGCGGGCCGCCGCCTCGGGCGGCCAGGGAACGTGGTCGGGGCCGGGGTGTTCGGTCGCGCTCACGCGGCCCCCTCCGCTGCGGCCGCGTCCCGCACCCCGAGGGCGCGCAGCATGGTGGCGAACTTGGCGGTGGTCTCGGCCAGCTCCGCCTCCGGGTCCGAACCGGCGACGATCCCGGCGCCCGCGAACAGCCGGACGGTCCGGTCGCACACCTCGGCGCTGCGGATGGTGACGACCCACTCCCCGTCGCCGCCGAGACCGGTCCAACCGACGAGCCCGGCGTAGTAGCCGCGGTCCTCCGGTTCCAGGGCGGCGATCGTGTCGCGCGCCCGCGCGGTGGGCACCCCGCACACCGCGGGCGTGGGGTGCAGCGCCTCGGCCAGCGCCAGCGACGACGATCCGGGGTCGGCCGGGTCCGCCAGGCGCCCGGTGATGCGGCTGGACAGGTGCCACATCGTCGGGGTGCCGACCACCTCCGGTTCGGCGGGCACGTGCAGCTCGCCGCAGAACCGGCCGAGCACCTCGGCGACCTGCGCCGCGACATGGGCGTGCTCGTCGCGGTCCTTCTCCGAGGCCGTCAGCTCCGCCACCCGCTCGCGGTCCACCGCCCGGTCGCCGGCGCGCGGCCGGGACCCGGCGAGCGGGTTGGCCACCACCCGGTCGCCTCGCCGCGCGACGAGCAGTTCCGGGCTCGCGCCGACCAGCGTGCGGGTGGCCGGGTCGCCCGGGGCGGTGACGTCGACCGCGAAGGCGTGGGTCGCGGGATCGGCCCGCACCAGGCCGGCGAGCAGGGCCGGGACGGGGACGGGGGCGTCCGCCGTCAGCCGCAGGCAGCGCGCGAGCACGACCTTGTCGAGGTCGCCGCCGCCGATCAGCTCCAGGGCCCGGCGGACGCCGTCGGCGTAGGCGTCCGGGGCCGGCCGGGGCGTGACCGTCCACGTGGCCGGGCCGGCGGCCGTCGGCGCGGCTCCCGGAAGCGGAGCCTCCGGCGCGCCGGCGCGGCGCACCACGGCCGGGACGACCAGGCTGCTCGCCGCGCCCGGCCGGAACCCGATGGCGCCCGCCACCACGGGCTCCGCCAGCACGCCCGCCGCCGCGTCGAGGGCTTCGGCCGCGGCGCGGGCGTGGGATCTGCGCCCGGCGGCCCGGACGAAGGAGTGGACGCCGTCGGCGAGCAGCGAACCGCGCGGCGACGAGAAGTAGAACGAGCCCGGCAGGTACGCGGCGAGCAGGTCCGCCGCCCGATGCGCGGGCCGCGGCCGGTCCAGCACAGGTGAGGACACGTCGAGGTTTCCCCTTTCGCTGAGGTTCGGCGACCGCCGCACGGGGCCGCATCGCCGCCGTCGCTTCGGCGTGCCGCCCTCTGGGACGCCGACGTCGGCCGCCATCACCACTTCCGGGGTGACTTAGGTGAGGCTAACCTATCTTGATCTCGATAGGAAAGGTTAGCCTCACCTAAGTTCAAAGGGAAGAGGGGTGCATCGGATGGCCACGACCGGAGGCGGGGAAGCGGGGATCGCGGGCCGGATCGCGCTGGTGACCGGGGCCGGCGGCGGGATCGGCGCGGCGGTGGTCGAGGCGCTGGTCAGCGCGGGGGCGGCGGTCGCCGCGGTCGATCTCGACGGGCCGGGAGCGCGGAAGGTCGCCGACGGTCTCCCCGGACGTGTGACATCTTTCACCGCCGACGTCGCCGACCCCGCGGCCGTCGCGCGCGTCGTCGACGACGTGGAGCGCTCGCTCGGGCCGATCGGCATCGGGGTGTCGGCCGCCGGCATCCTGCGGCCCGCGTCGGTGTGCGACACGACCGACGAGGACTGGGCCGCCGCCCTCGCGGTCAACGCCACCGGCGTGTTCACCGTGCTGCGCGAGATCGCCCGCAGGATGGTGCCGCGCCGGGAGGGGGCGCTGGTCGTCGTCGGGTCCAACGCCGCCTCGGTGCCCCGCATGGGCATGGCCGCCTACGCCGCCTCCAAGGCGGCCGCGACCATGCTGGCCCGCTGCCTGGGGCTGGAACTGGCCGGCAGCGGCATCCGCTGCAACGTGGTGTCCCCCGGCTCGACCGACACCCCGATGCAGCGCCTGCTGTGGACCTCCGACGACGACGCCGCACGGGTGATCGCCGGGGATCCGGAGCGGTTCCGCGTCGGCATCCCCCTCGGCCGCATCGCCGACCCGGCCGACATCGCCGACGCCGTCGTCTTCCTGGCCTCCGACCGGGCACGGCACATCACCATGCAGAACCTGCTCGTCGACGGGGGCGCCACCCTCCAGGCGTGACCGCTCCCCCGCGGGCGGTCACGACGAGGACACCGGCGCCACCGGCGCCGCGGACGTGACGGCGTCCGGTGCGGAGCGCGGCGGGGTGCGGCCGGAGGCGGTGAACCATCCGACGACGAGGACGGCCGCGCCGCATCCGGCGATGACCCACCAGGCCGGGCGGGCGGCCGCGAGATGCCCCGACAGCGGGGCGCAAAGGAAGGTCATGACGGCCATGGGCAGCAGCCACAGTCCGGCGTGCAGGGCGTTGAGGGACCGCACGTTCTGCAGGTACAGGGTGGTCAGGAAGAGGAAACCGCCCAGGGTGGCGAAGCCGGCGACGGCGTTGACGCAGGCGCCGCTGAAGGGCGCCGTCCCCCGCACCGAGTGTGTTCGCCGGCCCCGCACGCACAACAATTTGCGTTTTGAGGTCAGGCAGGCCCGACAAGCAAGCAAAACCTACAATTCACCGAGGTTTCGACGCCCGGTGGCGTTGACCCGAATGCCCATGACGACCACGAGAAAGTCGCCGAGAAGCAGAAGCGCCCGCCCACCGGAGCGCCGGGCTCCCCCCGAAAGCACCGGCCGTCCCGCGTACGACCGGCGGCTCACGCCGGGCGCGCGCGTTCCACGGCTTCGGCCGCCGAACCGTGGTGGGCCGGTCCATGGCCGGGCAGCAGGACGTCGGCGTCGAGCCCGCCCAGGTCGTCCAAGGCGGCGACGGCCCCGGCCCAGTCGTGATGGAACATCCGGGGCAGCAGCTGCGGGCCCCGCGTCCGGGAGGTGGGATGCGCGGATATCAGGGCGTCGCCGGTGATGAGCACGCCGGCCTCGGGCAGGTGGTAGGCGCAGTGCCCGTCGGTATGCCCCGGCGTGTGCACGGGGACGGGGCGGCCCGGAACGTCCAAAGGCTCGGGGAACTTCGCGGCCTGCGGGACACTGACGTCTTTCAGGCCCCCGACACGCAGGACGCGCAGCGCCCACGGCAGCACCCCCGGCCGCCAGCTGTTGGCCAGGATCGTGCCCGGACTGATCTGCTGGAGCATTTCCCGGCGCGCGTGCGGGACCTCGAGCGGATGCATCAGCACCGGCACGTCGTGCGTCTCGCCGAGATACCGCGCCGACCCGAGATGGTCGGCGTGCGCGTGCGTGATGAGGATCGCGGCCAGGTCCTCGGGGCGCCGCCCGACGGCCGCCAGCGAGGCCAGCAGGCGGTCCCGGTCGCCCGGATACCCGGTGTCCACGAGCGTGACGGCGTCTCCCTCGGTCAGGATCACCCAGTTCGTGTCGCTGCCATGGACGAGATGGACGCCGGCCCTGATCTCCGTGATGCCATCCATGGCCTGCAGTCTGGCCGATCCCCGATGGGAATGCACCAGCCGGGCAGAGCATCTCACTCGAGATGATCGACACATTGACCGTGCCCAGGAGTTTCACGTCCGCGGCATCGCGCAACTACGTCCAGGCCACCGTCCCTACCCCCTGTCCATGACGTCCCCTTTGTCGCTTTAGCCGTCGTTTCATGTGGCGGGTCGGCGATGCCGATGAAGGCCACGAAGGCCGCTGGACTCTGCGCCCATGGCGCGGCGCTCGGTCGGCGGCGCAGGCGGGCGGGCGCGACCTGGGCGCCCGGTCGGCCCATATCGCCGGTTGACCGCGGCGAAACATGCCGCCGAGTCCATACCCGGCCACGCTAAGTGCCTGTGAAAGAGGGCGCCGGTTGCCACAATGTGGTTCTCACGGGGTTTTGCAGCGATACGGGGCGGCATGGTGCCGGACGAGGTTGGAGACGTGGGCGCACGGCTCACCACGGGTGGGTCCCTCCCTGACGACCGGCGACACTGGCTGGACCTGGTGGCGTCCGTGACCGGACCGCCGGCGTCGACGGGCTCGCTCAGTCACACGCGGCTTCCCATGGGCGGCGCGCTGCTGTACGCGGTGCACCCGGTCGAGGGGCGGGCCGACCCGCGTGTCGAGCACGCGTACATACCGGACGGTACGCACGGGCCGCTTCCGATCACTGTCCTGCACTCCTCGCTGGGGACCGGCGCTGACACCGTCCCGCCCGAGCGGCCGGACAGCCCGCTTGGTCCCGAGACGCTGGCACGGTTCGCCCGGGCGAACGCCTCCCGCCTCGCGCCGTTCCTCGCGGACGTGCGCCGTCTGTTCGCCTCCCCCGCCGGACGGCAGATCGTCCTGATCGAGAACGATCCGGAGACGGTGGCGTGCTGGATCGCGCTCGCGTGCCACTCCCTGCCCGAGCCCCACGCCCGTTCTCTGACGTTCACGACCCGCACCGCCCATCCGCTCCGTGCCCCGCAGCAGATCGTGGGGATCGGCCCGGACGCCGATTTCGATCGCTCCGATCCGGCGACGGTCGCACACCTCTACCGCGTGCACGACGGCACCGGCGGGCCGGGCAGCCCGCCGGCAACGGACCTGTGGGCGGAGCTGGCGGCCCGGTCGTGGCTGGCGGGCCTGCGTCCCGCGGACGCCGCCGACCCGCTCGCCCCGGAGTCTTTGGCGACGCGTCTGCTGCACCCCGCGCCGCCGCCCGAGGAGGACGAGGAGCGGGCGAAGAGGCTGTGGCGCTTGGAGTCGCTGGGCGACGAGGTGCTGCACGGGCTGGTCGAGGTCCTGACGAAGATCGCCCACACCGGCGACGTGCCGCTCCTGGACGCGCTGACGCGGTTGCACCGCCGCCTGGAACGCGTGCGCGCCGCGGCCGCCGCCCCGCTGGCACAGGCACTGGCACGCGCCCGGTTCTCCGGTTCGGCCGCTGTGCCGGACCCCGGCGTCGGGGGTGTCGGCCAGGGCACCGACGAGCACGGGCACGCCGATGTCCTTGACGGCGCCGGTGATGGCCGCGAAGGCACCGGATCCGGCGAATGGGTTCACGTCGGCGGCGTTCCCGGACCGCACCGCCGATCCCCGGCGGGGCAGGCGCCGCCGGACGGGTGGGCGCGGCCGGAGCCGCACGGCGCGTCCGGGCCGCCCGCCGAGCCGGATCCGCTGCACCGCCTGGCCGGACCGGTCGGCACCTGGGCGGCGGAGCTGGAGTCCCGCCTCGCCGCGGGCACGGCGGACGACGCTCTCGTCGCGGCCGCCGCCGACCGGCTGACCGACGCCCTGCTCGGCCCGGCGGACGACGAGCGCCGCGAGGCGCTGGCCCTGCTGACTCGCTCCCCCGGCCCACGGCTGCCCCGTGCGGTGCTGCGCAGGCTTGAGATCCGGACGCGCATGTGGCGGGGACGGACCCTCGCGATCAAGATCGGTCCGCTGCTGGGCGGCTGGTTGCGGGACGCCGTCGACGACGACACCTCGCTCCCCTTCCGCCTCGCCGAGGCGGTGGTGCGCCACCACCGCGTGCAGGGGGCCGACCTGCTGGCCGCGCTGATCAAGGAGATGCCCGGGGGGCGCGTGCCGGATGCACCGACCCTGGAGGCGGCGTGGTACCTGGTGTGGCCGGACGGCCGTCCCCCCGACGAGGAGGTCCCGAAGCTGGCGCGCGAGTGCCCGCCCTCCCTGATCGTCGACACGGGGTTGGACCAGTACTTCCGCAAATGGCTCACCGATCCCGACCGGTTCGACGGAACGCTCATCGACTACGCGCAGGAAATGAGACGCGTGCTGCTGACCCCGCGGCAGGGGACCACCGTAGAACTGCTGCTGCGCACGTCCGCTCTGGCGGAACGGTCGGTGCCCCTGCCCGATGCCGTCGCCGCTGTGTTCGATGCGCGCCGCCGGGCCGACCCGACCCGGGTGCTGCTCGACGGCGTGTTCCGGACGCTCGCCGACCGCCTCGCACAGGCGCCGCCCCGGGCACTGTGGGCCCAGGAGATCCTTCACCCGCTCGCCACGGAGCGGGATCCGGCGCTCGCCGAGCACTACCGCCGGGCCGAGCTGGCCGCCAAATGGGAGCGACTCGACTTCCTCCTCGAGCGTCCTCATCAGGCGGCCTACCTGTTCATGAGCTGGTGCTTCGCCACGCCGGGCACCACCGACGCGTGGCGCCGGGCGTGCGGCGAGCTGTTGACGGTCGTCCTGTCCGCCGCCTGGCGGCGCATGGACGGCCAAAAGCGCTTGGAGGTGTACGAGACCTTCCGCCTCGACCAGCCCGGTTGGGAGCACGTCTGGCGCGACTGGCTCGCGTCGCTTCCCGCCGAGACCACCCACCCCGCCGATGACGACCGTCCGCATGGCGGCGTCCACCCCCAGAGAGGACCAGCGTGAGCGAGATTCCCGGCGGCCGCATGGCCTCCCGTCCCCTCCACTTCATCTGGCTGCTCGACTGCTCGGGCTCGATGAGCGTCAACGGGAAGATCAGCGAGCTGAACTTCGCGATCCGCGAGGCGATCCCGGAGATGCAGCAGGCGGCCCGCGACAACCCGGCCGCGTCGCTGGTCGTCCGCGCCGTCACGTTCGCCAGCGGGGCCGACTGGCACATCGCCGAGCCCACCCCCGTGGAGCAGTTCACCTGGGACGACGTCCACACCTACGGCGGCACGGACATGGGCGCCGCGTTCCGGCTGGCGGCGGCGGAGCTGCGCACCCCGCCGATGCCGGAGCGGGCGCTGCGTCCGGTGCTGGCGCTGGTGTCCGACGGGCAGCCCACCGACGACTGGCGGTCGGGCCTGCGCGAGATCGACGCCACCCCGTGGGGGAAGCGGGCGGTGCGGGTCGCCATCGCCATCGGCGACGACGCGGACCGCGGCATGCTCAAGGAGTTCCTCGGCAACCCCGAGCTGGAGCCGATCCTGGCCAAGAACCCCAAGCAGCTCGTCGCGGCGATCCGCTGGGCGTCCACGGTGGCGGTGAAGAACGCGTCCACGCCGACCGTCGAGGGCGACAAGCGCTTCACGGCCCCGCTGTCCCAGACCGTCCAGGACGAAGACGTCTGGTGAGGGAAGACCCGGCGGGCATGCCGTGGGAACTGCTCGAAGGCTCCGTCACGGGCGTCGGCAAGGCGCACAGCCAGGACAGCCGCACCGTCCGTCCGGCCGCGGACGGCAGGGCGCTGGTCCTCGCCGTCGCCGACGGCCACGGGGCCAAGGCGCATTTCCGCAGCGACCTGGGCGCACGCTGGGCCGTGGAGGAGTTCGCGCAATGCGCCGAGGGCTTCGCGCAGGAGGCGGTCGAGTTGGGAGACGACGTGGCGAAGTGGCCCATACTGCGGGCCCATGTCCGGAGCCTCCCGCAGCAGTTCGTCCACCGCTGGCGTGAACGGGCACTGCTGCACGAGAGCAACGCCCCGTCGGACGGAGCGACGTCCGCCCGGTCCCTGAAGGAGCTCGAAAAGGGGCTCCCCGTGTACGGCAGCACGCTCGTCGGGGCGGTCGTCACCGCGCGGCTCCTGGCGTGCTGGCAGCTCGGGGACGGCGACATCGTGCTGCTCGACGGCACGGGCAAGGCCGACGCGCCCCTGTTCACCGGCCCCGACATCGGCGACGAGACCGATTCCATCTGCCAGCGGGAAGCGTGGCGGGCCGTGCGGACGCACTGGCTGCCGTTCACCGGAGGCGGGCCGCCGCGCGGAGTGCTGCTGTCCACCGACGGACTGTCCAAGAGCTTCGCGGAGCGGTCGGGGTTCCTGCAGTTCGCCGAGGAGGTCGGAGCCATGGTCGCCGAGCAGGGCACCGCGCACGTGCGGTCGCGGCTCACGGACTGGCTGGCGCAGGCCGCGCGCCACTCGGGCGACGACACCACGCTCGTGGGGGCCTTCGCGGTGCCCGTCCCGTCCGCGCCCCCGCCACGACACACCCATATCACCGGTGACATGGGAGGACTGACCGCGTGAACGGCATGCTCGACGCCGGGCGGACCCTGGCGACCGAAACCGGCGAGAAGATCACTGTGGAGCGGCTCTACGGCTCGGGCGGGCAGGGCGAGGTCTACCGGGTGCGCACCCCGCACGGCCCCCGGGCGCTGAAGTGGTACTACCCGCAGCTCGCCGAGACCCTGCAGCGGCGCATCCTGGAAAGCCTCATCGACCGCCGCTGGAGCGACGACCGGTTCCTGTGGCCGCAGGCCATCGTCACGGACCCGCACTCCAAGCAGCCGGGGTTCGGCTACCTGATGGACGTGCGGCCCTCCCGGTTCCACGATCTGCCCGCGCTGTTCCGCCGCGACAAGGCGGTGTCCGCGACCACCCTGCGGACCCTGGTCACCGTCGCCCTGCACATCGTGGAGGCCTACCGCACCCTGCACTCCAAGGGCATCGCCTACCGCGACATCAACTGGGGCAACATCTTCTTCGACCCCGCGACCGGTGACGTGCTGGTGTGCGACAACGACAACGCGGTGGTGGAAGGCGAGACCACGACCGTCGCCGGGACCATGGACTTCATGGCGCCGGAGCTGGTGCGCGGCGACCGCGGCGCCCGTCCGGGGATCCAGACCGACCTGCACTCCCTCGCCGTCCTGCTGTTCCTGCTGCTGATGAACCACCACCCGTTCGAGGGGGCGCGGGCGCTGCGGATCCGCTGCATGGACGAGGCCGCCAAACGCCGCCTCTTCGGGACGGATCCGGTGTTCATCTACGATCCGGACGACACCAGCAACCGTCCCGACCCCGGCGAGCAGACGACCGTCGTCGAGACGTGGAACGTCCTGCCGCAGATCCTGCGCAGCCTGTTCATCAAGACGTTCACCGTCGGCCTGCGGGAGCCGTCCCGCCGGGTCCGCGAGACGCAGTGGCGCGACGCGCTGAGCAAGGTGCTGGACGCCGTCACCGTGTGCGGCGGGTGCGGCAAGCAGAACCTGGCCGAGCCGGGCGGCCCGCCGCCCGACTGCTGGAGCTGCGGCCGCCGGGTCGAGCTGCCGGTCCGGTTGCGGATCACGGTCCGCCGGGGCGGCTTCAGCACCACCCGCGACATCACCCTCGCCCCGCAGGCGCGGGTGTACGCCCACCATCTCGTGGACGATCCCGACCGGCACGACTTCACCGCGGTGGTCGGCGAGGTCACCGAGCACGCGCGGCAGCGCGGCCGGTTCGGCCTCACCAACCGCACCGACCGGGCGTGGACGATGCGGCGGCCGGACGGGTCCGCGCAGGCGGTGCCGCCCGGTCGGACGGTGGGCCTGAAACCGGGGCTGCTGCTGGAGCTCGGCGGCGGCGCGGAGGCGGTCTTCTACGACTGACGCGGGTCATCGCCGCGACAGCGGGTTGCGGCGTCGCAGCCATCGGCGCAGCCCGCCCCACACGCCGCCCGACGGCTGCTCCGTCCCGGTCCGCGCCTCGCCGGCCGGGTGGAGCGGCGGGGCAGGGGCCGGAGTCGGCGGCGGCCACGGCCCCGGCCGTGTCCACGGTTCCGGCGGTGGCCACGGTTCCGGCCGGAGCGCGGCGTGTTCCACCGCGGCGGCTCGCCGGGCGCCGGCCGGTCCGAGGACGGCCGCCGGTCCGGGGACCGGTTCGGGGGCGGGTTCGAGGACGGCCGTGGCGGGCTCGCACGCCGCGACGACCGCGTCCGGCCGGGGCAGCGGCGCGACGGTGACCTGGCCCCGCTGCCAGGAGACCGGGATGACGACGCGTCCGTCGGGCAGGAAGCGGCTGCGCGGGATGCGGATCTCCTCGGTGCGGCCGCCGCGCTGCCAGCGCAGCAGCACCAGCACCGCCGGGTCCGGCCAGGTGAACGACACCTCGGCGCGGTCGGGCCCCAGGCGTCGCACCGCCAGGTCGGCGACCCCGCCGGGGTTCTCGATCACCACGGTCGGGCCGGACACCGCAAGGTCGCCGAGCACGCTCACCAGGGCGAGCCGCAGCGTCTGCCGGGGAGGCACGGTCAGCGCGACGGACGGCGCGGGCCCCTGGGGCGCGTAGGCGTGCCGCTCCTCGCCGGGGAGCCGGCCGAACAGCTCCGAGACGTCCTCGCCCGGCCGCACCATGCGGAACGGCCACGGCACCAGGTACTCCTTGCCGCGCGCCGGGGGCCGCCACGTGATGTCGACGCGTCCGACGCCGTCGACGGGACGCACGGCGGCCTCCTCCACGGGGGCGGGCCACCGCTGCACCTGTACCGACACCTGGCACCCCGGGGACCAGTGGTCGCGTCCGTCGAGGCCCGCGTAGCGGCACGCGATGACGTAGCGGTAGGAGCCCGGTTCCAACGGCCGGTCCACCAGCCCGCCGGTGCCGCACGGTACGGCGACCGGCTGCGCGCCGTCCGCATCCGCCGAGCGCATCACCTTCACCGCGCCGGCCCGGGGATGCGGCTGCCACTCCAGGCGGACCCCGTCCGGCACCGACGAGGCTTTGGCGTCCGTCACCTCGGGAGGCAGCAGCAGCGGCCCGGTCGCGCGCGGCACCCCGGCGGTCCGGTCGCCGCGCATCGGGACGACGGCGTAGCGCAGCCGCACGCCCGCGGGCACGTCGTCGTCCGGGGTCTCCACCTCGACGGCCTCGTGCGGGGCGTCCTCCGGGAACCGCACGACCCGCACCGACACGTCCGGCGCCGCGGGCGCGCGCCAGCTCAACCGGACCGTGCGGCCGTCGATCATCGCTCGCACGGTGGCCTCGCCGGGCCGGTCCGGCGCGTCCGCGAGGGACGCCGCGGCGCCCAGCAGCCCGGCGTAGGCGCGCGGGTCGTCCACGACCAGCCGGTGCGCCCGCAGCCATGCCCGTGCCGCCGCGTCCGCGTCGCCGCGCTCGTGGAGGCGGACGGCGTCGCCCATCAGCCGGTCCGCCGCCGCCGTGTCGTCCTGGATCGCGGCGACCAGGTCGGCCAGAGCGGGATCGGCGGAGGCGTCCGGTATGTCGGCGGCGAGCCGCACCGCCTCGCGCAGCAGCCGGCGCCGCGCCGCTGCGGCGATCCGCTCACCGGCCCGGCGGACGGCGCCTTCGCCGGGGAAGGCCGCCGCCACCGCCGCCGCCAGCGGCCCGGCCTCGTCCGGGTGGACGCCCAGCCCCTCGGCGGCGGCCGCACCGGGCCCGCCGTCCTTGAGCAGGCAGGCGAGCTGCCACAGCACCAGGCGGCGCAGCGCCATGGGATCGTCCCGCAGCGCATCGGCCAGTGCCGCGAGCGCCTCCGTCACCGCCGGGGCGCGCGGGTCACCGGATGCCGCCCACTCCGCCCGGAGCTCGTCGAGGTAGGTCTGGTCCGCCCTTCGCCAGTGCAGGCCCCGCCGCGCCGGGAACCACAGGCCGTCCAGGACGCGGAACTCCACCCGGAGGCCGGATTCGGAGCCCGGGAGCAAGGCGGGGCTGAGCATGTCCGCGGCATGCCGGAACCCCAGCTTTCTCAGCGTCGCGTCGAGGGTGGGGTAGCCGTCGACGCCGACGAAGCGCGGCAGGACCGGAAGAGGAAGATCGCCGGTGGGGGGACGTCCGGGCCGCCACGGTGCCATCGCGTCGTCCGTTCAGCTCGGCGAGGTGTAGAAGTACACGGTGAGCGAGGCCGTGTCGGCCGGTGCGTCGAGCGCGTGGTAGTCCTCCGTCGCGGTGTCGCGGGTGAACATCTTCGGGCGGGCCTTGCCGAGCAGCGAGTTCACGCGGTGGGCGTAGCGGTTGCCGCCGCTGCTGCCGCCGAAGGTCAGCACCAGCGCCGCCTCGCGCCCGGCCCACCGCTCGGTCTTCCTTCGGATCTGCCGGACGAGGTCGTCCTCGTCGGTCCCGGCGACCTCGAACTTCTCGGCCTTCTTCACCAGCGAGCGGGGCCCGGTCGGCGTCGGGGACGGACCGGCCGACGCACCGCCCCCGGACGGCCCGGGGCTCGCCGCGGCGAGCGGGTCGGGCCGGTCGGCCATCGTCACCACCGCCAGCACCAGCAGCATGTCGGCGAACAGCCATCCCGCCAGGGCGGCGATCCCCACCGCGCTCAGGCGTCCGCCTGCCCGTCTCACTCTCCCGTCTCCTTGTCCTCGCCCGGCGTCACCTGCCCTGACCGGGCGGGCTGCGGCGCGCCGCCCGCGACCTTGGCGCCGTTGACGGCGGTGTCGAGTGCCGACAGCCTGTCCAGCAGCGCCCGCACGCCGGTGTCGAGCCTGGCCGCGGCGTCCTGCCAGTGCGCCGCGGCGGCGTCCCACCGGTCGGTGGCCGCCAGCATGCCGGTCACCGCGCGGTCGGTGCTGCCGCCGCTGCTCACCAGCGCCTTGGCGGCCCGGTCGGTGGCGTCCACGACGGATTGCGACTTGTCCGCCAGCGCTTTCTGCGTCGCGGCGAGGTCGTGCAGGGCGGCCCGCAGCGTGTCGCTCGCCTGCCGGAGGGTGTCGGCGATGCCGCGCGCCGCGCCGGCGGTGTCCGTGCCGGCCTGTGCCGCCGCCGCCTCCGCCGCCCGGACGGCCTGCTCGATCCGGTCCGCGGCCCGGGTGAGCTGCGGGACGCCGTCGCCGAGGGTCTGCGCCGCGCGCTTCATCCGAACCGTCGCCTTGCCAAGCTCCTCCGCCGACTTGCCGGTGAGCTGCGCGGCCGCGGTCAGCTGCCGCTGCTGGTCATGGGCCTGCTTGATGACGGCGTCCAGCCGTTCGGCGGCCTGGTTCAGCACGCCGGTGAAGCGGTCCGGGGACACGTCGCGGTGCGGCACCAGCTCCAGTTGCACGCTGGTGAGGACGGAGGCCAGTTCGCCGAGCAGCCCGGCATGCCGGGCGCGCGTCTCGGCGTCCGCCTCGGCGTCGGCGCGCTCGGCCTGCGCCCGCGCGAGCGCATGCAGGACCGACAGCAGCACCAGCGCGGAAATGATCACAACCGCGGTCAGGGCGACGTGCTCGAACCGCGCGATTCCCGTCAGGCGTCCGCCGAAGCCCGATTGCCACAGCTGCAGGAACGGACGCGTCGCCTGCTGCGGATTCTCCCTGGACAGTTCGCCGTAGGCGCGAATGGCCTGCCAAAGTCCGTACCAGGTCACCAGCAGCGGGACGAAAATGATCGCACCCAGCAGGACTTCCAGCGTGCGCTCGCGGCCGGGACGCTGGACCATTCGCTTCCACCACGGCCCCGAGGGCGCCGCCGGCGGCGGAACCGTCAGGCTCTCCGGCCGCGCGAACGCGCTCACCAGATCGATCTCGGCCCACCGCTCCAGCCGGCGCCCCTGCTCCAGGTCGCCCGCCAGCCGCTGCAGTTCGGCCCGCCGCAATGCGAGAGACGGCTCCGACGCCAGTGTTCGCAGCCTCCTGGCGAGCTGCCCCATTCCGGGCGGACGCGCCTGCGGATCATCTTGCGCCACGCCTGGCCCCCTAGGTATCGCGCACGAGAAATCCCCTGCAACCACCCCATCATGACGATCTCACGATGCATACACCATTTCTCAGATTGTGACCTCACGGAATCCATTGCAGCCTGAGGCCAGAGTTATCCCGCTTCGCCGCCGCTCATTCATGCCACTTATGGCGAAGCCCGGAACGCGCGGCAGGGACGGATCTCACCGGCCGCGACCAGGGCCGGACCGGCACCGCGAGACCACCGGCGGCCGCCTTCAGGTATCCGGGGGTCTTGGTACTCGGGGCGGTTGTTCTTGAGCGTGCGCACCGACACGACGGCCGCCACGGCGCCGCCGGCTCGTGCGGCGGCCTGCGGGCGCCGGACCTCAGGCGGGTGGCGGCCGCCGGTGCGTGTTTCCGGCCGCCGCCTTCCGCGGACACGGCCGTCCGGCGGGGGTCGGGCGGCGGCCGGGTCGCCTGCCACCTGTCGCGCGGGCCCGCAGCATCGCCGCCGCCGGCTGCGAACGCGCCGATCGGCGGGCCCGGGTGGCGGCCGTCCGTCTTCGACGCGGCCGCCCTGACGGCACCGCAGCGTGCTCGGACGTCGCGTCAACCTGACCGGTGGACGGCGCGGTGCCGCCGCCCGCTCCGCCGGTCCGCGGATACGGCCGGGGCGGTCGTCCGGCGGGCGGGAGGGATCAGGGCTTGCGGCCGACCCCGGCGAGGACGATGTGGTCCACCCCGTCGGCGGGGGTGAGGTTCGGGCCGTCCGGCCACCAGTCGCGCAGCAGCGTCAGACCCGGCTCGACCATCTCCAGGCCGTCGAAGAACGCCTGGATCTCCTCGCGGCTGCGGAAGCTGCCCGACCCCATCGAGCTGTTGTTGAACACATCGGAGATGTAGCGGGCGATCCGGCTGCCCTCGCTGCCGTCCGCTGGATCGTGCCAATGGGTGAGCGCCAGGTACGAGCCGGACGGGAGCAGGTCGATGTAGTCCCTCATGATGTCGTGCGGGCGCTGCTCGTCCGGGACGTGGTGGATGGTCGCGCACTGGATCAGCGCCACCGGCCGGGAGAGGTCCAGGAAGCCGTTGACGGCCGGGTCGGCGAACAGCTCCCGGGGGCGGGTCAGGTCGCCGACCACCAGGCGGGTGTTGGCGTTCTCCTCCAGCAGCGCCCTGCCGTGCGCGGCGACGATCGGGTCGATGTCGACGTACACGACGCGGGCGTCGCGGTTGCCGCGCTGCGCGACCTGGTGGGTGTTCTCGGCGGTGGGCAGGCCGGAGCCGCAGTCGAGGAACTGGTCGATGCCGGCCTTGACCAGGAAGCGCACCACGCGGATCAACCACGCCCGGTGCTCCTGGGCGAACCGCAGCGTCTGCGGGATCTGCTCGATGACCTGCCCGGCGACCTCGCGGTCCACCGCGTAGTTGTCCTTGCCGCCGAGAAAGACGTCGTAGACGCGCGCGATGCTCGCCTTCGTCGTGTCGATGACCGCCGGCGGCCGTTCTCGTCGTGTCATCCGCCCGTCCCCAAAAGCACCGTTGATCACAGGAAGTCTAGAGGATCACCGCACCCGCGCACCGCCGGAACCGCCCGGCCGACGGGGCGCGGCGGCCGTTGCACCACGGTGCCGACGCAGAGATCATTACGAGCCGGGTCCCGGAAGATCGATCGGATACTGGGGGCCGGGATGCGCGGTGGACTGGTGCTGGCCGGACGGTACCGGCTGGAGTCGCGGCTGGGCCGCGGCGGGATGGGCGAGGTCTGGAGCGCGACGGACCTGCGGTTGGGGCGCCGCGTCGCGGTCAAGATCCTCGACTCGGGGGCGGAGGCGGACGAGCGCGCCGTGGCGCGGTTCCGGCGCGAGGCGGAGATCGCCGGCGGCCTCCGGCACCCCGGGATCACGGTCCTGTTCGACATCGACGCCGACGACGGCCGGCTGTTCCTGGTGATGGAGCTGCTGCGCGGCAGCGACCTGGCGACATTGATGACGGCGTACCCGCAGGGGATGCCGCCGGGCCTGGCGCGCGGCCTGGCCGCGCAGATCGCCGACGCGTTGGACGCCGCGCACGAGCGGGGCATCGTCCACCGCGACATCAAGCCGGCGAACGTGATGGTGCTCCCCGACTGGAAGGTCAAGATCCTCGACTTCGGGATCGCCAGGTACGCCGACCGGACCTCGGACCTGACCGGCGACGCCGCCATCGGCACGCCGGCGTACATGGCGCCCGAGCAGTTCGAGGGCGGCGCGGCGCCCGACGCGCGCACCGACCTCTACGCGCTCGGAGCGGTGCTGTTCCTCATGCTGACCGGGCGCAGGCCCTTCGCGGCGGACTCCGCCCCCGCCCTGATCAAGGAGGTCCTGCTCACCGAGCCGCCGCGCGTGCGGAGCGTGCGGCCCGAGGTCCCGTTCGATCTCGACGAGCTGGTCGCGGCGCTCCTGGCCAAGGACCCCGCCGACCGTCCCGCGCGGGCCCGCGCGGTCGCCGACGTCCTGCGCGGTGCGGCGACGGTCCCCGACCCGCCGCAGGGCGCCGCCGTCCCTGACGCGTACCGTTTCCCCGGAGGCGTCGGGGCCGCCGCCGGTCCCCGTCCGCGCAAGCGGTGGATGTGGCTGAGCGTCCTTCCCGCGGCGGCCATACTCGCCTATTTCCTCGTCCTGTTGAGTCCCGGCGGCTTCCCCATCGAGGACGGACGGTTCACCGGCGTTCCCCAGTGCTCCGAGGTGAAGCCGGCCAACCTGCCCGCGCACATGACCGGCCCCAGGTCCACCAGGGCGTACGCCACCGGGGCGACCTGCTATTGGGTGGGGCGTACCGATCCCCCGCAGATCTCGCATCAGAGCCTCACCGTCACCATGACGATCTTCGAGCGCCACGGGATGCAGTCGGGGCCGGAGCGGGGGCGCCGCCACCTGGGCTGCGCCGGGAAGACGCCGGTCCACGGCATCGGCGACGAGGCGTGCGTGAACAGCACGCAGGACTCCGGAGCCCTGCACTTTCGGATCAGCAACGTCCTCGTCTTTGTGAACTACGCGCAGACGTCCATGACGGTCGACGGGAAACGCGAGGTGGGAGCCGGGGTGGATGACGCCGGGGCGTTCCTGGAGGAGGCGGCCCGCAGCATCGCGAGCCGGATGACCGCGCGATGACCGGAGCGCCGGCGGGAACGGAGATCGCCGGGCGCTACCGGCTGGTCGAGCGGCTCGGACGCGGCGGGATGGGCGAGGTCTGGCGGGCCGTCGACCTGCGACTGAACCGCGCCGTGGCGATCAAGCTGCTCGTCCGGGAGCCGCACGGCGCAGGCGGCGGCGACCGTGCGGCGGCGCGGTTCCGGCGCGAGGCCAAGATCGCGGCGGGGCTGCAGCACGAGGGGATCGCGGTCCACTACGACGCCGGGTGGGACGACGGGCGGCCCTACCTGGTCATGGAGCTGCTGGACGGGCGGGACCTCGGGGCCGTGATGCGCGAGCATCCGCACGGGCTGCCGCTGCCGACGGTCCGGGACCTGGGCGCCCAGGTCGCCGAGGCGTTGGGCGCGGCGCACGAGCGGGGCGTCGTCCACCGCGACGTCAAGCCCGCCAACATCATGGTCCTGCCCGGGGACCGGGTGAAGATCCTCGACTTCGGCATCGCCCGGTACGCGGACCGCACTTCCGAGCTGACCGGCAGCGCCGTCGTCGGCACGCCCGCGTTCATGGCGCCCGAGCAGTTCGAGCAGGGCGCGCGGCCGGACGCCCGCACCGACCTGTACGCGCTCGGCGCCGTCCTGTTCGTCATGCTCACCGGCCGCCCGCCGTTCGCGGCCGACACGGTCGGGGCGCTGGTCAAGAAGATCGTCCTGGACCCGCCGCCGCGCGTCCGCGAGCTGCGCCCCGAGATCCCCGAGGACCTCGACGGCCTGGTCGCCGCCCTGCTCGCCAAGAACCCCGCCGACCGGCCGCCGGACGTCGGGCCGGTCGTCGCCGTCCTGCGGGGCCGGTCGGCGTGGCGGGCGGTCCGGCCCGCCGAGGCGACCGTGCGGCTCGACCGGGCGGCCGCCCGGCCTCCCGCGCCTGACCGCCGCCGCCCGAGGTACGCCCGCCGCCTGGTCGCCGCGGC
The DNA here is from genome assembly GCF_039539665.1 of Actinomadura keratinilytica. Lineage (NCBI taxonomy): Bacteria > Bacillati > Actinomycetota > Actinomycetes > Streptosporangiales > Thermomonosporaceae > Actinomadura > Actinomadura keratinilytica. The sequence goes on along the minus strand of NZ_BAABDO010000001.1, from coordinate 91,898 downwards.
CGCCGGGACCGTCGCCGCCGCCTCGGTCATCGCCGGGATCCTGCAGGTCCGCGCCGCCGTCCACGACGGCGAGTTCGACCGCGCTCCGCGGTGCGACCGCGTGAGGCCGACCGGCCTGCCGGGCGAGATCTCCGTCCTTGAGGAGTCCGCCACGGGCGAGCGAAAGCAGAACAGGCTCTGCCGCTGGAGGAGTGCGGACTCGCTCGCGAGCCTCGATGTCTTCGTCTACGTGGACGATGCCGACTTCCCCGAGTCCTCGACGGGCATGGCGCGCAGGAACCTCGACCGCGAGGGGACCGTCGTGCCCGGACTGGGCGACGAAGGGTTCGTCGCGGTCGCGGACAGGAGCGCCGACGTCCGGTTCAGGCTCAGCAACCTCCGGGTGAAGGTCGAGTACTCGCCCCGGTACGACGGCGACACGAACGGCGAAGCGCTCCGGAGCACCGCCGTCTCCTTCGCCAAGGAGATCCTGACCGTCGTCCGCAAGGGCTGAGGAGCGAAGCCGGCGGGCGCGGCCGGGTCGCTTCCGGAGACCGGGCGCGGTGCGAAGGTGCGGACGAGGTCACCATGAGGCGGCGCCGGTGAAGTCGGTGGGGCCGGGGGTGTAGCCGAGGACGCGGCGGGCGGCGGTGATGTCCAGGGTGCGTTCCACGGCCAGGTGGCTGATGGCGTAGCGGGTGAGGCGGGGCGGCTTCGGCGAACGGGCCAACAGGTGCGCGCCCTCGGCCGCGGCGGCCACGGCGGCGGCGAGGCGGGCCGGCAGGTACAGGGGGCGGGCGCGGATGCCGCGTTCGGCGAGGATCCAGCGCAGCGCGTCGTCGAGGACGACGGGTTCGGCGTCGGTGATGTTGAAGACGCCGGTGGCGTCGCCGCGGGCGGCCAGCACGCAGGCCGACACCAGGTTGGCGACGGAGGTCAGGCTGATCTTGTGGCGGCCGTCGCCGGCGGCGGGCAGGACCGGGCCGCGCACGGCGGACAGCACGCGCGGCAGCAGCGTGGTGTCGCCCGGTCCGTAGACGGCGTGCGGGCGCAGGACGACCGCGTCGCGGGCGGCGGCCAGGACGGCGCGTTCGGCCGCGGCCTTGGCGGCGCCGTAGGCGTTGAGGTAGCGCGCGACGGGCGCCTCGTCCTCGGCGGCCATGACGGTGGGGCGGAACGGGTCGTACACGCTCGCGGTGCTGACGTGCACGAACCGGGCCCCGGGGAAGGAGGCCAGGACGTTGCGCGTGCCGACCAGGTTGACGGTGAACAGGTCGGCGGCGGGGCCCCAGTCGGTGACGCTGCCGGCGCAGTGGACGACGGCGTCGACGGCGGGGGCGTCGGGCAGCGGCCCGAGGGTCATATCCCAGCGCCGGTAGGCGGCGCCGGGGATCTCGTGCGGGCGGCGGCCGTAGGCGTAGGTGCGGACGCCGTGGTCGATCAGGGCGCGGCAGACGGCTCCGCCGACGAAGCCGGATGCTCCGGTGACGGCGACTCTCACGGCCGCTCCCGGACGAGTTCGCGCAGGCGGTCGCGGTCGAGTTTGCGGGACCGGCCGGAGCGGGGCAGTTCGGGGAGGGCGACGATGCGGTCGGGCAGCGCGTCGTGGTCGATCACTTCGGGGAGGCGGCGGGGCAGGTCGGCGGGGTCGCCGACGACGGCCAGGACGACCTCCTCGTCGCCGGTGGCGGGGTCGGGCAGGCCGACGATGGCGGCGTCGGTCACGCCGGGCAGGGCGGCGATCGCCGGTTCGTACAGGCTCGGGTAGAGGTTGAAGTCGCCGCGGATCAGCATGTCCTTCTTGCGGCCGACGAGCACGAGGCGGCCGGTGCCGTCGAGCCGGGCCAGGTCGCCGGTGGGCAGTTCGGCGAGCGGGGGCTCGCCCAGGTAGCCGCGGCACAGGTTGGGGCCGGACAGGTGCAGTTCGCCGTCGGCCGCGATGCGGGCCGCGACGAGGGGTTCGCCGAGCAGGTCGCCGGCGGCGCCGGATTCGGTGTGCGCGAGCTTGTCCCGGGCCGACGCGATCGCCACGGGCAGCATCTCGGTCATCGCGTACACCGACAGGACGGACGCGTGCGGTGCGGCGGCGATGGCGCGGCGCAGCAGCGGCGGGGGTGCGGGGGCCGCTCCCAGCAGGATGTGCCGCAGGGTCCGCGGAAGGCGCGGGGAGGCGTCCAGGACCTCGGCCAGATGGACGGGGACGCAGAACGTGTGCGTGGCGCGGCGGTCGCGGAGCTGGGCGGCGAACCGGGACGGCGGGCAGCCCAGCGGCGGCAGCGACCAGCGCGCGCCGGCGATGAGGGTGGGCAGGCCGAGCATGAGCTGGTCGGTGTGCACGACGTCGCCGGGGTTCAGCGGGACGTGCCGGCGGAACAGGTCGAGCGCGGCGGCCAGGGACGACTGGGTGTGGACGACCGCGCGGGGGGCGGCGGTCGTCCCGGAGGTGAAGATGACCACGGCGGGGGCGTCGGGGTCGCCGAGCGTGGCCGGTTCGGGGGCGGGTCCCTGCGCCATCGCGTCGAACGGCAGCGCGCCGCGCGGCACGCCGGGCAGCCGCCGCCCCACGTGGATGTGGCGCAGGTCGCCGAGGGCGGCGAGGTCGGGCAGCAGCAGGCCGCGGCGGCGGGCGTACCGGCGGACGGGGCGCAGGCGGCTGCCGGCGTACAGGACGGATTCGGCGGCCGCCCACGACGGGCGGGCCAGGCGCAGGCGGGCGGCGAACATCTCCGGGCCCGCGCCCGGGTCGGCGAAGACCACCACGCCGCCCGCGGCGACCACGCCCAGGGCCAGGATCAGGGCCCGGGGCGAGGGGCGGACGGAGAACAGCATCCCGTCGCCCGGCTGCATTCCGGCGGCCAGCAGGCCGTGCCGCACGGCGAGGACTCCGCGGCGGAGCTCGGCGTAGGTCAGCTCGCGGCCGGTGGTGAGGGCGACGGCGTCGGGGGTGCGTTCGGCCTGGTCGAGCAGGCGTCGGACGAGTGTCATGCGGCCTCTCCGGTCATGCGGCCCTGCTGCGGACGATCAGGCGGCGGTAGGCGGGGATGAGCACACCGCGCGCCGCCTCCCGGTGGACGATCGTCAGCGGCGCGCGGGCGAGGACGGCGCGGGCCACGGCGCGGGTCTCGGCGGTGGCGAGGGGGTAGCCGATGCAGAAGTGCGGGCCGGCGCCGAACCACAGGCGCCGCAGTTCGGGCGGCTGCGGACGGTCCGGGTCGAACGGCCCGTAGGCGCGGCAGCAGTTGTGCGTCGCGATCACGACCCGGTCGCCGGGGCGCACCGCGACGCCGCCGACCGCGGCGGGGCGGCGGACCCCGCGCAGCATGACCGGCGTCGGCGTGGTGACGCGCATGGCCTCGTCGATCGCCGCGTCGAGGGCGACGCCGGGGTCCAGGCGGCCCGCGTCGTGCAGCAGCGCGATCAGCCGGGGCACCAGGGTCGCGACCGTCTCGGTGCCGGTGAGGAAGAACGCCGCCGCCGCGCCGCGCGCCTCCCGCTCCGACAGCCCGGCCGCGCGCATCCGGCCCATGACGCTGCGCTCGTCCCCGGCCGCGTACGCCGCGGCGGCGATGTCGCCGAGCGGGGCGAGGACGGCGCGGGCCCGCGCCACCTGGCGCGGCGACAGGCGGCGGGTGCGCAGCGAGACCATGGCGACGATCTCCTCGCCCCGGGCGAACAGCCGCCGGTAGTCGGCCTCGCCGCCGTCCAGGCCGATCACCTCGGCGATGACCGCGCCCGCCAGCGTCCGCATGGCGTCGACCAGGTCGACGGCGGCCCCGCGGGCGAGCCGCTCCGACAGCCGGTCCAGGGGGGCGGCGAGCACCCGGTCGCACAGCGCCGCGGTGTAGCCGGGCGTGAACAGGCCGGTGAGGCGCCGCCGCAGCAGCCGGTGCGCCTCCCCCTCCATGTTGAGCAGGACGGACGGGCCGAGCACGGGCGTCCACAGGTCGCCGGGCGAGCCCGGACCGTCCTTGCGGAACGTCTCGCCGTCCATCAGGACGTCCCGGGCGAGCCGCGCGTCGTTGACGACCACGCCCACCCCGGGGACCCGCACCACGGGGCCGCGTCGCGCAAGCGCGCGCAGCAGCGGGTAGGCGAACGGGTGCGCGGCCATGTAGAGGCGGCGCTCCCAGACCATGGGGTTCATCGGATGTCCACCTGTTCGGGCCGGTAGCGGTGGTCGGCGTACCAGGCGAGCGTGCCGAGGAGGCCGTAGGCGCGCAGGCGCCGCACCGAGCCGTACACCACCATGTCCTTGCGCAGCCCGTAGGCGCGGGTCAGCATCCGCACGCGGTTGACCAGGGCGCGGTCCTCGTGGACGTCTTCGATGCGGGTCCGGGGGAAGCCGCCCGCGCGCTCGTAAAGGTCGGCGGTGACGGCGACGTTGCAGCCGGGCATCATCACGTACGGGCCGAGGTAGCGCGGGTCCCGGTTGCCGGGGCGGATGCGTCCGAACAGCGCGGCGAGCCCCACCACGGTCGGCAGCAGCCGCCGCTCCCACAGCTTGAGCTCGAACTCGTCGGTGCGCGGACGCAGCGGGCCGCTCACCATCTCCAGGCCGTCGCCGAACCCCCGTTTCACCGCGGCGATCCAGTCGCGGTGCGGCAGGCAGTCGGCGTCGGTGCGGGCGATGTGCGTGGCCCCGGCGGCGATGGCGTGCCGGATGCCGGTGTCGGCGGCGGCGCCGGTGCCCTTCTGCGGTTCGGTGACGATGCGGATCTCCGGTCGGGGCCGGTCGGCGGCGAACGCGCGCACCACCTCGGCGGTGCGGTCGGTGCTGGCGTTGTCGACCACGGCGAGCGTGAAGTCCGGGTCGCTCTGCCCGGCCAGCCGCCGCAGCGTGGCGCCGATCGACCGCTCCTCGTTGTAGGCGGGGACGACCACCCACAGCCGCATGCCGGTGCCCCCGCTCACAGCGCCGCGAACAGCACGCCGAGGCTGACACCGCCCGCCAGCCCGATGAACGCCACCCGGTCGCCCGGTCCGCACCGGCCCTGGCCGATCGCGGTGGCCAGTTGCAGCGGCAGGGTGGCGGAGGCGACGTTGCCGTGCTCGGGCAGTGTCACCACGAGCCGCCCGGCGGGGATGCCCAGCACCGACCGCAGGGTCTCCAGGTACGGCACGGTCACCTGGTGCACGGCGATGACGGCGAAATCGTCCCAGGTCAGACCGGTCTTCTCCAGTGCGGTGAAGAAGATCTCCGGTCCGCCCGCCAGGAACGCGTCCTTCAGCCGGCGCCCGTCGCCGCTGAAGTAGGTGTGCTCGGGGTCGCGCGGGTGCAGGGAGCCGCCGCCCGGCAGCGTGCCGATGTGCCACGCGCTCGACCGGGCCGCGAAGTCGCGGTAGAAGATCCCGCCGTCGGGCGCGGCCTCCACCAGCATCGCGGCGCCCGCGTCCGACAGGGTGTAGCCCGCGAAGGCGTCCGCGAACTGGGCGCGGTCGCGCACCCGCCAGCGGACGGCGCGCGACGGGCTCTCCCCGCAGCACACCAGTACCCGCTCGTGCTGCCCGGTGCGGATCAGCGCGTCGGCGACCTGCAGGCCGTTGAGGAAGCTGTTGCAGGCGTTCTTGACATCGAACACCGGGCAGTTCGCGCCGAGCTTGGCGGCGACGATGTGCGCGGTGGCGGGTTCGATCAGGTCCTGCGACGCCGACGCGAAGATCAGCAGGTCCAGCCGGTCGGCGGTCAGGCCGTGCTCGGCGAGCAGGGCGCGGGCGGCGGCCGCGGCCAGGTCGGACGCCTGCTGGTCGGCGCGCATCACATGGCGCCGCCGGATGCCGGTCACCCGTTCGACGATCGTCGGGTGGGGCCGGAAGCCGTCGCTCTCTGCGGCGACGCGGGCCTCCACTTCGGTGCTGGTGAGCGTGTGCTCGGGCAGGTACGCGGCCACTCCCGCGATCCGGGCTCTCATGGATTCCCCCAAGGTCCTGTGCTGCTCGGCCGGCTCCACAGCGTGGCAGACGGCTCCCGCGGCCGATCAGGGGGATCCGACGCAAAGTGACGTGGGGACTTCGACCTAGTTCGTTGCCGAGTATGTGAGCCCATGTGATCCGGCCCGGCCGGGCGGGCGGCGGCGCCCCGGGGGGAGTGGCGCCCGGGCGGTCGCACTCGTGGCCGACAGGGGCGATCGATCAGCACGGTGACACATGGCAGGGGCTCCGCAAGGGCATCTCGCCGACCCGGAAGAGGCGATCAGTCTCGCAATGCCCGACCCATCTGTCAACGCTCGACTTCCGATACTTGATCTTTTTGTCTCGCGTCGGAGGCCGCGGGACGCCACCGCCTGAACCCTTCGTGACGAGGCACCAGCCAGGTCACCACCGCCGATTTGATACAGAGTCTTGACGTTGCTCCAGGTAGATGTAAATTCTGTGGCCAGTCTCGCCGGCGAGCAGAGCCGGCGTTCCCATCTCCGAGGAGCCGCCATGGGCGTTCCCTCCACCCTGTTGCGCCCCGTCACCGCGATCACCGCGCTCGCGCTAGGCGCCCTGACGCTGTCGGGTTGCGGAGAGTCGAGCCTGAGCCGGTCGGGCGGCGGGCAGTCCGGTGGCGATGTCAAGATCGGGTTGCTGGTGCCGCTGTCCGGCGTCTACGCGCCGCTCGGCGCGGACATGCGCAACGGCTTCCAGCTGTACCTCGACCAGCACGACGGCAAGCTCGGCGGACGCACCGTCAAGGTCGTCACGGCCGACGAGGGCGAGAGCCCGCAGACCGGCGTGCCCGCGGCGCAGAAGCTGGTGACGCAGGACCAGGTCACCTCCGTGGTGGGAGTGGTCAACTCCGCGACCGCGCTGGGCCTGCGCGACTTCTTCCACGAGTCCAAGCGGCCGCTGCTGGTCGCCAACGCCGGCGCCGACGACATCACCGGCGCCCGCAAGTCGCCGTACGTCTGGCGCACCAGCTTCGCCAACGGCAAGGTCGGTGCCGCGCTCGGTCCCGCCGTCGCCAAGGCGACCGAGGGCAGCGTCTACCTGATCACCGCCGACTACGCGGCCGGGCGGGAGATGGCGGCCGGGTTCCGCAAGACGTTCGAGGCGGCCGGCGGCAAGATCGCCGGCGAGAAGTACACGCCGTTCGGCAAGACCCAGGACTACCAGCCCTACCTGTCGGCGATCCGCAGCTCGGGCGCCGACGCCGTGTACAGCTTCTATGCCGGTGCTGAGGCGGTGAACTTCGTCAAGCAATACAAGCAGTTCGGGCTCGCCGGCAAGGTACCGCTGTACGGCACGGGATTCCTGACCGAGGGCGGGGTGCTGGACGCCCAGGGCGAGGCCGCCGTCGGCGTGAAGACCTCGCTGCACTACTCGACCGAGCTCGACACGCCTCGCAACCGAGAATTCGTGGACGCCTACCGCAAGGCCTACAAGGAGGCGCCGACCGTCTACGCCGTCCAGACCTACGACGCCGCGGCGGCACTCGACAAGGCGCTGGCCAAGGCCACCGGTTCGAGCGGTGCGGAGCTGGCCGAGGCGCTCGGCGGCATCGGGACGATCGACAGCCCGCGCGGCCCGTGGACGTTCGACGCCGATCACGATGCCCGGCAGAAGTACTACCTGCGCGAGGTCCGCTCCGAGGGCGGCACGGTCGTCAACGCGGTCATCGGCGAACTGAGCTGAACGGATCGCGGATGAACACCTATCTGGTGAGTGTCCTCAACGGGCTGGCGATGGGCTCGCTGCTCTTCGCGATCGCGCTGGGCCTGTCCCTGGTGTTCGGGATGATGGACGTGCTCAACCTGGCCCACGGGGCCGTCTACCTGGTGGGCGCCTACGTCGCGGTCGCCGTCAGCGGACCGGACGCGGGCCTGGCGGCGTTCGTGCTGGCGGTGCTGGCCGCCGCGGCGGCCGGGGCCGTCCTCGGCGGCGTACTGGCCAGGCTGTCGCAGACCACCTCCCATCATCTCGACCAGGCGCTGCTGACGCTCGGCGTCTCCCTGGTCATCACGGAACTGCTTTCGCTGGGTTTCGGTGACGACGTCCACTCCCTGTCGGCCCCCGCCCCGGTCGCGGGCGGGGTCCAGGTGCTCGGTGAGACCTACCCCCTCTACCGGCTGCTGGTGATCGGGTTCGGGGCGGTGCTGGCGGTGGCCGTCTACCTGCTGGTGGAGCGCAGCGCGCTGGGCTCGGTCATCCGGGCCACCGTCGCGGACCGAGGCATGGTGTCCGCACTGGGCATCAACACCGGCCGGGTGCTGGTCGGGGTGTTCGCCGCCGGAGCGGCGCTGGCCGCCGTCGGCGGGGTGCTGGCCGGGCCGATCCTGGGCGCCCAGCCCGGCCTGGACGAGAAGGTGCTGCTGCTGGCGCTGGTCGTCGTGGTGGTCGGCGGTCTCGGCTCGGTACGGGGCGCGCTGCTCGGCGCGCTCCTGATCGGGCAGGTGCAGGCGCTGGGAACGTCCCTGCTGCCGGAGTACGCGTCGTTCCTGCTGTTCGGCGCCATGGCACTGGTGCTTCTGGTGCGGCCCGCCGGCCTGCTTCCCGCTCCGACGGCGGTGCGCGCATGAAGGCCGTCCAGAACATTGCACCGGTGCAGACCGCTCAAGCGGCACCGCCCGCCGGTCCCGGCTCGGCCGGGACGCACCGGACGCGCCGGACGGCCGTGATAGCGGTGGCGGTGGTGGCGCTGCTGGCGGCGGCGCCGCTGGTGCTCGGCGTCTACCAGGTGACCACCATGACGCGGATGCTGGCCTTCGCGGTGCTGGTGCTGAGCGTCGACCTGCTGACCGGTGTCACCGGGCTGCCCACGCTGGGCCAGGCGGCCTATTTCGGTGTCGGCGCCTACACGGCGGCGCTGGTGGGCATCCATGTGACCGCGGACGCGGTGGTGCAGGTGGTGGCGGCGCTGGCGGCGGGTTCGGCGGCTGCGGCCGTCACCGGCTGGGTCGCCGTGCGCGCCCGCGGGATCGTGTTCCTGATGCTGACCCTCGCGATCGGGGAGTCGGTGCACCAGGTCGCCGACACATGGTCCGCGGTCGGGGCCGGCAACGGTCTGGCCGGGATGCCGCCGATCAGCCTGTTCGGCGCCCCGATCCCGGTCGCGGGGATCGTCTACTGGTGGATCCTGGCCGTGGCGCTCGCCGTGTTCGCCGCGGTCTCGCTCGTCGCCCGCTCACCCTACGGGCGGACCCTACGCGGTATCCGGGACAACGAACCCCGCATGAGGGCGCTGGGTTACCGGCCGGCGCTGGCCGGATACGGCGTCTTCTGCCTGGCCGGAGGCGTCGCGGGAGTGGGCGGGGCGCTCTGGGTCGCGCAGACCCGGTTCGTCTCCCCCGGTGACCTGGGGTTCGAGGTCGCCGCACTGGCACTGCTCAGCGTGGTCATCGGCGGCTCGGGCAGCCTGTGGGGGCCGTGCCTGGGCGCGGCACTGGTACTGCTCGTCCGCGACAACCTGTCCGCCTATGTCGGCGGCCACGGCCCCTTGCTGCTCGGTGTGCTGTTCATCGCGGTCGTCTTCGTCATGCCGCGCGGACTGGCGCGCGTCTCGTTCCGCCGCGGAAAGGAGGGGCGGACGTGACTCCGCTGCTCGAACTGGAAGGACTCACCCGGTCGTACGGCTCGGTCACCGCCGTCGACAAGGTCGATCTGTCCATCCGCAAGGGTGAACGGCACGCACTGATCGGCCCCAACGGGGCGGGCAAGTCGACGTTGTTCGCCACGGTCGCCGGAACGCTGCGGGCCACCGGCGGAAGGATCCTGCTTGCGGGGCAGGACGTGACGGCCCTGCCGGAACCCGAACGGGCCCGGCGCGGCATGGTGCGCACCTACCAGCACTCCAGTCTGTTCCTCGACTGCACGGTCCTGGACAACGTCGCACTGGCCGTCCAGCGCGTCCACCGGGTGGCGCACCGCTTCCACCGGCCGGCGCGGCGGTTCCGCGCATTGGAGGCGGAGGCGCACCGCCACCTGGAGTCGGTGGGGCTGGCCGGGCGGGCCGGCGAGAAGGCGGCCTCGCTGTCCCACGGTGAGCGGCGGCAACTCGAAGTGGCGATGGTGCTGGCCACCGGACCGTCCCTGGTCATGTTCGACGAGCCCACCGCGGGGATGTCGGCCGCCGAGACCGAGCGGTTCACGGCGCTGCTGGAACGGCTTCCCGAGTCCCTGACCGTGCTCATCGTCGAGCACGACCTGGACGTGGTGTTCCGTCTCGCCGACCGCGTCACCGTGCTGCACCTGGGCAGGGTCCTGGCGTCCGGCGCGCCGGAGGCGATCCGCGCCGACGAGAAGGTGCAGCGCGCCTACCTCGGCGCGGCCAGGACCGAGGACCTGTTCACCGACGCCGGAGGGGCCCGATGACCGAACTGCTCACCGTGTCCGGCCTGCGCGCCGGGTACGCGGGCACCACGGTGCTGGACGGTGTGGACTTCAGCGTTCCCGCCGGCGCGGTGGTGACGCTGCTCGGCCGCAACGGAGTCGGCAAGACCACGTTCGTCCACACGGTGATGGGCATGCTGAGCCCCTACTCGGGCAGCATCCGCGTCGGCGGACGCGAACTGGCCGGAGCGGCCGCGCACATCGTCGCCCGCCACGGTGTGGCGATCGTCCCCCAGGGCCGCCGCGTGTTCGCGCCCCTCACCGTCGAGGAGAACCTGCGGATCGCACAGCGGGGCAGCAACCGCGGGCACTGGACGGTGTCGCGGGTGTACGAGCTGATGCCCAGACTGGCCGAGCGCCGCGGCAACCACGGCGACCAGTTGTCCGGCGGCGAGCAGCAGATGCTCGCCATCGGCCGGGCACTGCTGCGCAACCCGCGGCTGCTGCTGCTGGACGAGCCGTCGGACGGTCTCGCTCCGGCGGTCATCGACCAGATCGCGGTGGTGCTGGAGCGCCTGCGCGAGGAGGGGATCGCGACGGTCCTCGTGGAGCAGGATCTCCGGCTGGCCTTCCGCCTCGCCGACGAGGTGGCCGTGATGCAGAAGGGACGCATCGTCCACCGAAGCACCACCGCCGAGTTCCGCCAGGACCGCGAACGCGCCCACGCGCTCCTCGGCGTCGGATGACCCGGGCGGTGGCCGGTCAGGCCAGGCGCGTCGACCGGCCACCGTCCGACCATTTCGATGACGATTTCACGAAGGCCGCGAATGAATCGCGGCTCAATTGCCGGCCTTGCCGCAAAGGCGCCTCTTGTGTGAACCCCCACACATCGTTCTACACAGACATTAAAGGGCGTTGTTGTGATGTAGCATGTACGCATGGCAACGATCATGCGGCGAACCGCGTCCGAGGAGGGATCCGCCGGCCATGACGGGTGACCGGGGCGCGGCGGCGAGCGGGGCCGTGCCGTCCTACACCCGCCGGCAGCAGGCCGCCGCGACCAGCGCCCGCTCCCTGCTGCTGACCGTGTTCGGGGAGTTCGTCCTGCCGCACGGCGAACCGGTGTGGACATCCGATCTGCTGCGGGTCACGACCGGTCTGGGGATCGAGGAGCGGTCCGCCCGGCAGGCGCTGAACCGGATGGCGGCCGACGGCTGGATCACCTCCCGGCGGTCCGGGCGCCGGGTCCGCTGGGCGCTGACCGACCACGGCCGGGTGCTGCTGCGCGAGGGCGCCGAACGCATCTACTCCTTCAGCCGCGAACGCCGGTCCTGGGACGGGCGTTGGCTGGTGCTGCTCGTCAGCGTCCCGGAGTCCAAACGCGACCTGCGCCACCGGCTGCGCACCAAGCTGAGCTGGGTCGGCCTGGGCAGCCCGGCGCCGGGCGTGTGGATCAGCCCGCACACCGCGCGCGAGGCCGAGGCCAAGCAGGTGGTGGACGACCTGGGCCTGGACGTGGCGATCTTCTCGTTCTGCGGGGCGTTCGCCGGCATCGGCTCCGAACGCGCCATGGTCGAGCAGGCCTGGCACCTGGACGACCTGGCCGCCGCCTACGAGGACTTCGTCCGCGAGTTCGCCGGGCTGCGCCCCGACCCCGGCGACCCGGTGCTGCTGGCCCAGATCCGGCTGGTGAACGCCTGGCGCCGCTTCCCCGGCCTGGACCCGCAGCTGCCGCTGGAGCTGCTGCCGCCGCACTGGATCGGGTTGCGCGCCGCCAACGTGTTCGAGGACCTGCACCGGACCTGGCATGACGCCGCCCAGCAGCGCTGGGCGGAGCTGGCCGCCGGGGGCTGAGGCTCAGGCGAGGCCGGCCAGGAAGCCGGGGTGCCCCTGCACGGCGGTGCGGCGCATGTAGTGGTGCAGGGCGCGGAGCCCGCCGAGCTCCTCGCCGCCGCCGGCCCGGCCGGGCCCGCCGTGCACGAGCTGCGGCATCGCCACCCCGTGCCCGGTCGACTCGGCGGCGTCGTCGCGGTTCAGCACCAGGAGCCGTCCGTGCCAGGGGGCCAGTCCGTCCACCAGGGTCCGCGCGACCTGGGCGTCGGCGGTGACGATCGAGCCCGCGAGGCTTCCCCCGCCCCGTGCGGCGGCCGCGGCGACCTCGTCCAGTCCGGTGTAGGGCAGCAGCGTGCTGACGGGGCCGAACGCCTCGATCTCGTGCGGCGCGGCGGCCGACGGGTCGTCGCAGCGCAGCAGGATCGGGGACACGAAGGCGCCGCGTTCGGGATCGGCGCCGGCGGCGTCGACCCGGAGCGGATCACCGAAGACGGTCTTCGCTTCGGCGGCCAGCCCGGCGACGGCGGCGCGCACCTCCTCCCGCTGCTCAAGGCCGGCCAGCGGCCCCATGTCGGTGTCCGGCCGCCCCGGGTGGCCGACGACGACCCGGCGCAGCCGCTCGGCGAGCGCCTCGGTGACGGCGTCGGCCAGCGCGGCCGGGATGAACGCGCGGCGGATCGCGGTGCACTTCTGCCCCGCCTTGACGGTCATCTCGGTGACGATCTGGTCGACGAACAGCGTGAACTCCGGGTCGTCCGCGGTCACGTCGGGGCCGAGGACCGAGCAGTTGAGGGAGTCGGCCTCGGCGTTGAACGGCACGGCGCGGCCCGCGACGGCGGGGTGGGTGCGCAGTTTCAGCGCGGTCGCCGCCGACCCGGTGAAGCTGAGGGTGTCCTGCGCGGTGAGGCCCTCCAGCAGCCCGGCGGGCCCCGCGCACAGCAGCGACAGCGTCCCCTCGGGCAGCATCCCGGACTCGGTCATCCGGCGTACCACGAGCTCGGTGAGGTAGGCGGTCGGCCCGGCGGGCTTGACCACCGACGGCATCCCGGCGAGGAAGGCCGGTGCGAACTTCTCCAGCATCCCCCAGACGGGGAAGTTGAAGGCGTTGATCTGCACCGCGGCGCCGAGCCGGGGCGCCAGCACGTGCCGTCCCGCGAACGTGCCGCCGCGGCCCAGCGGTTCGACCGGGCCGTCCGCCAGCACGACCGCGTCCGGCAGCTCCGCGGCGGCCTTGCTCGCGTAGACGGCGAGCGTGCCGATGCCGCCCTGCACGTCGACGGCGGTGTCCCGGCGGGTCGCACCGGTCCTGGTGCTCAGCTCGGCGAACTCGGCGGCGTGGTCGCTGAGGTGCCGGGCCAGCGCCTTGAGGATGGCGGCGCGCTGGGTGAAGGTGAGGGCGCGCAGCGCGGGGCCGCCGACCCGGCGCGCGTGGTCGAGCATCGCGGCCGGATCGGGACCGGTGGCGGGGAGCCGCGCCACGACCTCGCCGGTGGCGGCGTCCCGCAGGGGCCTGGCGGGGCCGCCGCCCTCCTGCCAGGTGTCGTGGCTGTAGCTGCGCAGTACGGGCGTCATCGGTTCCTCCGCTCCAGGAAGGCCGTCATCCGGGTGTGCTTGTCCGCGCTGTCGAACAGCAGGGCCTGCGCGGCCACGTCGAAGGCCGTGGTCGCGGGCCGCCGGCTGCGCAGCGCGAGCTTGGTGAGCTCCAGGGCGCGCCAGGAGCGTTCGGCGATGGCCGCGGCCAGTTCCCGGCCCCGCTCGACCAGCCGGGCGCGGTCGTCGACGACCTCGTCGAGCAGGCCGGCCCGCAGGGCCTGCGCGGCGTCCAGGCGCGCCCCGGCGTACAGCATGCGGCGGGCCGTGGCCAGCCCGGCCAGCTGCGGCAGCCGCCAGTTCGCGCCCGCGCCGGCGATGATGCCCAGCGACGGCTCCGGCTGGGCGAACCGGGCGTTGCCCGAGCCGATCCGAAAGTCGCAGGCCAGCGCCAGCTCGCAGCCGCCGCCGAAGGCGGGACCGTCGACGAGCGCGATGGTCGGCCAGCGGTGCGCCTCCAGGCGGTCGAACAGGCCGGCGTTGATGGCCAGCAGCGCCGCGTCGGCGTCGCGGTCGCGCAGTTCGGCGATGTCGGCGCCCGCGGCGAACATGCCGGGGGTGGTGGAGTGCACGATCAGGACGCACGGGTCGCCGCGGCGGGCGGCCTCCAGCACCGCCTCCAGTTCGGCGACCATCGCCTGGTCGAGTGCGTTGTGCTTGGCCGGACGGTCGAGGCCGACCCACAGCAGGTGGTCCTCGCGGTCGACCCGGACCACGGTCATCGGGTGTCCTCCAGGGGCGTGTCGGGGCCTGCGGTCATGCCAGCGCCCGCCTGCTCAGGGCGCGGCGGCGCAGCAGCGGGCTCGGGCGGTAGCGGGGGTCGCCGTAGGCGTCCTGCAAGGCGGTCAGGACGGAGTGGACGGTGCCCGCTCCCCAGCGGTCGCCCCACGCGAGCGGGCCGAGCGGGTGGCCGGCGCCCAGCCGCATGGCGGCGTCGATGTCGGCGGCGGTGGCGACGCCGTGCTGCAGCGCGTCGACGGCCAGGTTCACCAGCATCGCGACGGTGCGGGTGACGATGAGACCGGGCGTGTCGTCGATGACGTGCACCGCCAGCCCGGCGGCCTGCAGCAGGCCGACCGCGGCCGCCAGAGCGTCGGCGGGGCAGCGGTCGCTCGGTGCGATGGCGATCGCGGTGGCGGTGGCGTCGTCCAGCGTCCGGTCCACGACGATCACCGGGGCGCCGTGCTCGGCGGCCAAGGCGGTGGCCGTGACACCGGTGCCGCGCACCAGCAGTGCTCCGCCGGGCAGTTCGACGGTGCCGTCGCCGCGCTCGCCGCCCAGGACGGGGACGGCCGCCCGGGACAGCAGGGTGCTCAGGGCGACCGCGTCGTGATCGGTCACCTCCAGCGGCGCCGGTTCCGGTGGCGCGCCGCACGCCTGCGGGAGGGACGCGCCGGGGCCGTAGCGGTACACGCCCCGGCCGCTCTTGCGGCCGAGCCTTCCGGCCTCCACCAGGGCGCGCTGCGCCTGGGCGGGTTCGTAGCGCCGGTCGTGCGCGAACGCCGTCCACACCGACCGCGTGACGGCCTCGTTGACGTCGTGGCCGATCAGGTCCATCAGCGCGAACGGCCCCATGGGGAAGCCTCCTGCGCCGGTCAGGACGGCGTCGACGACCTCCGGGGCGGCGGCCCGCTCCTCGTACAGCCGCCACGCCTCGGCGTAGTACGGCCTGGCGATCCGGTTGACGATGAACCCGGGCGTCGGGGCGGAGCGGACCGGCGTCTTCCCCCAGGCGGTGACCAGGTCGGCGGCCCGGTCGAGGGCCTCGGCGCGGGTGTCGGCGCCCGCGACCACCTCGACCAGGCGCATGCGCGGCACCGGGTTGAAGAAGTGCAGGCCGAGGATCCGCTCGGGCCGCTCGGCGCCGGCCGCCAGCGCGGTCGGCGACAGCGACGAGGTGTTGCTGGCCAGCAGGCAGTCGGGGGCCACCACCGGTTCCAGTTCGGCGATCAGGCGGCGTTTGGCGGCGAGGTCCTCCACGATCGCCTCGATGACGATCCCGGCGTCCGCCAGCGCGCCGACGCCGTCGACGGGCGTCAGGGCCAGCGCGTCGGGGTCGGCGTCGAGCCTGCCGCGCGCCACCAGCCTGCCGACCTGCTCGCGGATGCCGGCCACCGCCCGGTCGGCGGCGCCGGGGGCGGCGTCCAGCAGCAGCACCCGGTGGCCCGCCAGCGCGGCGACCTGCGCGATGCCCGCGCCCATCGTGCCCGTGCCCACCACGGCGACGGTTTCCTTCATGTCTCCTCTCAGGTTCCCCTCAACCCCTGCGGCGCAGACCGGTCCGGTGGCGTCCGGCCACGCCGCGGTACAGCTCCGCCGCCTCGGCGCTCCACTCGCCCGCCCCGGGCGCGGGCGGGGACGCCCACGGCAACGTGCCCGGCCGGGACGTCCGCGCCGCCACGCCCCACCGGCGCCGCTGTGCGGCATGGCATCAGCCGTCCCCGACCGCGACCTTGTAGGAGGCGACCAGTTCGGTGTCGACGCCGAGCGGGCCGGTGACCGAGGCGCCGCCGGGCATGCCGAGCGGCTCGTCGCGGCCGGGCAGCGGTTCGGCGAAGAAGCGGGCGTTGTCGGCGACGAAGTCGTGCTGGTCGGCCGGCACCCGCCGGTCCTGGCTGATCGCCGTGACCGGGCAGACCGGCTCGCAGGCGCCGCAGTCGATGCACTCGGCGGGGTTGATGTACAGCTTGCGCTCCCCCTCGTAGATGCAGTCGACCGGGCACTCCTCCATGCAGGAGCGGTCCATCACGTCGATGCAGGCCGCAGCGATGACGTACGGCATGGCGTTTCCTCCTCGGGTCGGTCGGGTGCGGCCGCGGCCGGCCGGAACGCGCGTCAGGCCACCGCGGGGACGCTGTCGGTGGAGTGGCCGGGGAACAGCTGCTCCTCCGGGTTGATCAGGACGGCGGCGTTGTTGACGGCGGTGGCCGCCTCGCCGAAGCCGACCGAGATCAGCCGCACCTTGCCGCGGTAGTCGGTGATGTCCCCGGCCGCGAACACGCCGGGGACGCTGGTGGCCATGGTGGTGTCCACCGCCAGGTAGCGGTTGCCGACCACCTCCAGCCCCCACTGCCGGATCGGGCCCAGGTTGGCGGTGAAGCCGAGCGCCGCGATGACCGCCTGCGCGGGACGCGTCATCCGCCCGCCGGGGCCGGTGATCTCCACGCTTTCGACGGTGCGGTCGCCGTGGACGGCGGTGACCTGCGCCTCGGTGATCATCTCGACCGCCGAGGCGCGGAGCCGGGCCACGCTGTGCTCGTGCGCCCGGAACGCGGCGCGGCGGTGCACCAGCGTGACCGAGCGGGCGATCGGCTCCAGGCTCAGCGCCCAGTCGCAGGCGCTGTCGCCGCCGCCCACGACGACCACGTCCTGCCCGGCGTGCGCCTCCAGCGAGGGCACGAAGTAGGACAGGCCGCGCCCCAGCCAGCCCTCGCCCGCCGGGAGGGGCCGCGGGGTGAAGGTGCCGATGCCGCCGCTGATCACCACGGCCCGGCAGCGGATGCGGGTGCCGGCGTCGGTGGTCACCGTGAACACCCCGGCGGCGTCCTTCTCCAGTGTCTGGGCGCGCTGGCCGAGCACGAACGCCGGTGCGAACCGCCTGGCCTGCTCCAGCAGGCCGGCCACCAGGTCGCGGCCCTTGACCGCGGGGAACCCGGCGACGTCGTAGATCGGTTTCTCCGGGTACATCGCGGTGACCTGCCCGCCGATCTCCGGCAGCGAGTCGACCACGGCGGCCGACAGCCCCCGGAACCCGGCGTAGTAGGCGGCGTACAGGCCGACCGGGCCGGCGCCGACGATCAGCAGGTCGCGTTCGATGTCGGCCATGGCGGAGTCGGTCGTCCGGGAACCGGCCATCACCGAACCGGTGGTGTCCGGGCCGGTCGTGTGAGGGCCGGTCGTGTGAGGGCCGGTGGTCACAGGGTCGCTCATGACAGGGCGGCCTCCCGGTGCGGGCCGCCCAGCACGCCGGCGGCGCGGACGCGCAGCTCGGCCCGGCGGACCTTGCCGGTGGCGGTGGTCGGCAGGCTGTCGATGAACACCACCCGCCGGGGTCGCTTCACCGCGGGCAGCCCCTGCCGGCAGAACGCGATCAGTTCCTCCTCGGTGACGGCCGCCCCGGTCTCGGCCACCACGTAGGCGACGGGTTTCTCCAGCCCGTCCTCGTCCAGGGCGGCGACCACCGCGGCCTCGGCGACCGCCTCGTGCTCCAGCAGCCGGGCCTCCACCTCGGTCGGCGACACCCAGATGCCGCTGGCCTTCAGCATGTCGCCGGTGCGCCCGAGGCAGGTGTAGTAGCCGTCGGCGTCCTGCACGTAGGTGTCGCCGGTGCACAGCCATTCGCCCTGGAACACCTCGCGTGACGCGTGGTAGCGCGACCAGTAGCCCGTCGCCGTGGACTCGCCCCGCACGTACAGGGTGCCGGGGGTGCCCGGTGGGACCGCGTTGCCGTGCTCGTCCAGGATCCGCAGGTCGTATCCGGGCACCGCCACACCGGTGGTGCCGGGCCGCACCGCGCCCTGCCTGTTGGACATGAAGATGTGCAGCATCTCGGTCATGCCGATGCCGTCGAGGATGTCGACGCCGAAGTGCTCGGTCCAGCGGTGGTAGAGGGACGCGGGCAGCACCTCGCCCGCCGAGGTCGCCAGCCGCACCCCGCCGAGCGCCCCGCGCGGAAGGCCGGCGTGCAGCATGTTGGCGAAGAAGGTCGGCCCGGCGAAGAACAGGGTCGCGCCGAAGGTCCGGGCCCGTTCGGCCAGCGGCTCCGGCCGGGACGGCGCGGGCTCCAGGATCGTCGCCGCGCCGACCGACAGCGGGAACAGCACCGAGTTCCCCAGGCCGTAGGCGAAGAACGCCTTGGCCGCCGACAGGCACCGGTCGTCCGGCCGGATGCCCAGCACGTGCCTGCCGTAGGTCCGGCACACCACCTCGATGGAGCCGTGCCGGTGCATCGCGGCCTTCGGCGTGCCGGTGGTCCCGGAGGTGTAGAGCCAGAACGCCGGGGAGTCGGCCGTGGTGGCGTACGGGCCGCCGTCCGGTTCGGCGGCGGCCAGGTCGTCCAGCGCGTGCACCGGCAGGGCCGTGCCGATGGAGCAACCGCCGCCGACCAGCACTCCGGCCAGCTCCGGCGCCGCCGCGGCGGCCTCGGCGCCGGCGGCGGCGAACTCCCGCGTCACCGCGAGCAGCGCGGCCCGCGAGTCGCGCAGCAGCTCGGCGAGGCCGTCGGCGCGCAGCATCGTGGAGACCGGGACCGGGACGGCGCCGATCCGCAGCGCGGCCAGGAACACCGTGACGAAGTCCGGCGAGTCGGCCATGTACATCACCAGCCGCTGCTCGGGCAGCAGGCCGATCCCGCGCAGCCCGGCCGCGGTGCGGCGGACGCGCTCGTGCAGCTGCGCGTAGGTGAGGTCACCGCCGGGGCCGGTCAGCGCCAGGCGGCCGCCGTCGCCCTGCTCGATGCGGCGGTCGAGCAGGTAGTGGCAGGCGTTGAAGGGTTCGCTCATCTACTGTGCCGTCCGGTTTCAGGCGAGGTGGACGTATTCGTAGTCGGTGGGCTTGCCGTTGATGCCCTGGCGGGGCGGAGCGAGCCAGGCGGCGACCTTCCCGCGCTCGTAGACCGGCTGCATCAGCGACCGGACGTGGGTGCGGTCCACCTCGGTGGGCAGCCACTCGCCCTTGCGCCGCTCCCACTCGTCCGCGGAGAGCACCTCGCCGTCCGGGGTCGCCTCGATGCCGGCGAACGCGCCGACCTTGCGGTTGAACGCCACGTGCGGCAGTCTGAGCCGCCGGTCGATGCCCGCCTCCTCCAGGATGCGGTTCCACCGGTTGACGCCGTTCTGGCAGTCGCCGATGTACTCGCGGCGCAGGTCGGTGTTGAGCCCCACCAGGGCCGCGACCTCGGTCTGCCCCGGCTTCCCGTCGACGATCGCGTCGACCATGATCGAGTCGTCGGTGAGCACGTGGTCGTCCCGGCGGCGCTCCTCCGCCCAGCGGCCCTTGAGCCCCGCGGTGAAGTAGTTGGCGACGTTCGTCGAGGTCTCCGAGCCGAACAGGTCCAGCGACACCGAGAAGTGGAAGTTCAGGTACTTCTGGATGATGTCCAGCGGGATGCCGCCGTGCGCGACGACGTCGTCGGTGTCGTGTTCGAGCATCAGCTGGACGGTCCGCTGCACCACCCGGTCGATGCCGGTGGTGCCGACGAACATGTGGTGCGACTCCTCCTTCAGCATGAACTCGCAGGTGCGGCTGAGCGGGTCGAACGCCGACTCCTTCAGCGTCCCCAGCTGGTACTTGCCGTCGCGGTCGGTGAAGTAGGTGAACATGAAGAAGGAGAGCCAGTCGGGCGTCTCCTCGTTGAAGGCGCCGAGGATGCGCGGCGACTCCTCGCTGCCGGAGTTGCGGTGCAGCAGCAGTTCCGCCTCTTCGCGGCCCTCGCGCCCGAAGTAGGCGTGCAGGAGGTAGACCATCGCCCACAGGTGGCGGCCCTCCTCCACGTTCACCTGGAACAGGTTGCGCAGGTCGTACAGGCTGGGCGCGGTCGCGCCGAGATGGCGCTGCTGCTCGACGGAGGCGGGCTCGGTGTCGCCCTGGATGACGATGAGGCGCTGCAGGTCGGCGCGGTACTCGCCGGGAACCTGCTGCCACACCGGCTCGCCCTTGTGGCGGCCGAAGGCGATGCGCCGGTCCGGTTTGCGGTCCGCGAGGAAGATGCCCCAGCGGTAGTCGCGCATCGCGACGTAGCCGAAGTGCGCCCAGCCCTCGCGTCCCACGTTGACGGCGGTGCGCAGGTAGACGTCGCGGGTCGGCAGGGCGGGGCCCATGGAGTCCCACCAGGACAGGAAGTTCGGCTGCCAGGACTCCAGGGCCCGCTGCAGGCGCCGGTCCTCGTGCAGGTCGACGTTGTTGGGGATCTTCTCGGTGTAGTCGGCGGCGATGGCCATGGGTCACACTCGCTTGCTGTCGAAGGCGGCGCGCTGCCCGGTCCCGAACTTGCGCAGCGCGCCGTCGGGCCCGGAGGCGTTGGGACGGTTGAAGATCCAGTTCTGCCAGGCGGACAGCCGGCCGAAGATCTTGGTTTCGATGGTCTCGGGCCCGGCGAAGCGGTAGTTCGCCTCCATGCCGGTCAGGGCGTCCGGGCTGAAGCTGGCCCGCTCCTCGACGGCGATGCGCACCTCCTCGTCCCAGTCGATGTCGTCGGGCGCGAAGGTGACCAGGCCGAGCCGCTCGGCCTCCTCGGCCTGCAGCGGACGGCCCTGCGCGTCCCGCACCGCGGCCAGCCCCTCGGGGTCGCCGTGGAAGCGGGTGGCCAGGCGGGTCAGGTCGTTGCCCATCGGCAGGGGGCCGAAGTTCATCGGGCCGAGGACGATCGCGGCCGGGTCGGCGTCGGGATCGATCTCCTCGAACACGCCCGCCAGGTGGAAGGAGCGGTCGGCGGCCAGCGCCGTCTCCAGCAGCGAGCCGGCGAAGCAGCTGCCGGGCTCGATGAGGGCGATGATGCTGCGGCTCGTCACGTCCAGCCGCTTCAGGGTCCGCTTGAGGTACAGGACGATCTCGCGGGCCAGCCAGTCGCCGGAGTTCTCCAGCAGCAGCGCGTCGTGGCCGAGCACGCGGGCGGCGTCGCCGCGGGTGCGGATGATCCAGGTGCCCAGCTCGATCTCGTTGGTGCGCAGGTCCAGGATCAGGTCGTCCAGCTCGCGGGTCAGCGCGAGGGTCCAGAAGTCGGCGCCCTGGGCGTGCAGTCCGGCGAGGTCGGCCGGGGCGTCGCCGTCCGGGCCGAGCAGGGTGATCTCCACGACGCCGCGGCCGCGGTCCAGGTCGGCGCTGACGTAGCGGTAGCCGATGTGGTCGTCGGTGCGGGTCTTGGCCAGCGGGGTCAGCTCGATCCCGCGCGCGTCGGCCGGGCGGTCGGAGCGGGCGGCGAGCTCCGCGGCCCGCGCGGCGACGGTCTCCGCCCAGGCGGTGCGCGGCACGGCCTCGTCGACCAGCCGCCACGCCACGGCCTTCCTGCCGCCGACGCCCTCGGCCTTGGTGGCGAAGTAGTCGGCCAGGTCGCGCCGCACATGCCGCTTGTCGACGACGCGCGTGAGCCCTCCGGTGCCCGGCAGGACGCCCAGCAGCGGCAGCTCGGGCAGGGACACCATCGAGGAGCGGTCGTCGACCAGCATGATGTGCTCGCAGGCCAGCGCCAGCTCGTAGCCGCCGCCGGAGGCGGTGCCGTTGAGCGCGGCCAGGTAGGTCTGCCCGGAGTTGGCGGAGGCGTCCTCGATGCCGTTGCGGGTCTCGTTGGTGAACTTGCAGAAGTTCACCTTCCACCAGTGCGGCGAGGCCGCCAGCATCCGGATGTTGGCGCCCGCGCAGAACACCTTCTCCTTGCCGCCGGTGATCACCACGGCGCGGACCTCGGGGTGCTCGAAGCGCAGCCGCTGCACCGCGTCGTAGAGCTCGATGTCGACGCCGAGATCGTAGGAGTTCAGCTTCAGTTCGTAGCCCGGAACCAGCCCTCCATGTTCGTCCACGTCCATGGTGATCGTCGCAATGGAACCGTCGAACGTGAGCCGCCAGTGGCGGTAGCGGGACGGCTCGGTCCGGAACTCGACTCGCTCCTGCCGGGCGAGAGTCCCCGGCGCACCGCCGTCCGCCCGGGTGGTGGGTTCGCTGGCCAAGCTGGTCATCAGGGAGGTCCTCCCATGTCGTCGAAGATGGCGACACTCTACAATCTTCTACAGCAGCGTCAAGAGTTCGTAGCAAATCCCGTCGAGTATCGCCCACGGTGGAGGCGCACAGGATGTCGATGTCCAACAGCCGGATCACTCGACGCCGCACCGGGCAGTCGAGCCCGACGAACGATGCGAGTGCCCCACGGCGCCATCGGCCGCACTCCACGCCGCCTGGCCGCACTGGGCCGCGCCTGCGACGGGACGCCGCACCGCCGCAAAGGACAACGCCGGGCACCAGCCCCCGGAGGTCGCCCGGGTGCCGCGGGGCCGGACGGGTTATCGCTCAACGCTTCGCGGGCAGTGCGCTCTTCTACCGTCGGCGGGGCGCGGCCGCAGTCTGCGCCCCTGTGGACAACGCGCCGTCCGGGAGACGCGCCGCAAGCGGCTGCCGGCGTCGACATGGCACCGCGCGACAAGCCGCCTGCCTGCGCAATGTGCCTGGTCGCCGGCCTGCCGCTGCGACAGGCTCCGAGCCGCCGCTCCGGCACCGGCCGGCGGCCCGGAAAACGCTGAAGCCTGCCCCGAACGCCCGTATGGCCATCGGCTTCCCGGCTCGGGGCTCGTTCCGTTCCCGGAACGAGGCAGGCCGGGTTGTGACGTGACGGCGCTGAGAGGGCGGTCGGGGCAGGCTTGTCGGAGCGTCTCGCGGCGGCCTTGCCGGCCGGTCAGGCCTGAATCGCCAGGTATTTCACCTCCAGGTATTCGTCGATCCCCTCGAAGCCGCCCTCGCGGCCGAGGCCGGACTGCCTGACGCCGCCGAACGGTGCGGCGGCGTTGGAGACCAGGCCGCGGTTCAGGCCGACCATGCCGGCCTCCAGGCGATCTCCGAGGCGGAAGGCCCGCTGCAGGTCCCGGGTGTAGGCGAAGGCGACCAGCCCGGCCGGGGTGGCGTTGGCCGCCTTGACCATGGCCTCCTCGTCGGGCTGCACGGTGATCGCGGCGACCGGTCCGAAGATCTCCCGGTGCAGGAGGGCGGCGTCCGGGGGCACGTCCACCAGGAGCGTGGGCGGGTAGAACGAGCCGGGGCCCGCGGGGATCTCGCCGCCGAGCAGGACCTTGGCGCCCTTGTCCACCGCGTCGGCGACCAGGCCGTGGACCCTGGTGCGGGCCGCCTCGTCGATCAGCGGCCCGACCTGCGAGGCGGGGTCGCTGCCGGGGCCGAACCGCAGCGGCGCCATGCGGGCGCGGAGCGCCTCGGCGAAGTCCGCGGCGACGGCCCGGTGCACGATGAAGCGGTTGGCGGCGACGCAGGACTGCCCGGCGTTGCGCATCTTGGCCACCAGCGCCCCGTCGGCCGCGGCGTCGATGTCGGCGTCGTCGAAGACCAGGAACGGGGCGTTGCCGCCCAGCTCCATCGAGGTGCGCAGGACGCCCGGCGCGCTCTGCGCCAGGAGCATCCGGCCGACCTCGGTGGAGCCGGTGAAGGACAGTTTGCGGAGCCGCTCGTCGGCCAGCAGCGCGGTGGTGACCGGTCCGGGGTCCAGGGTCGGCAGCACGTTGACCACGCCGGCGGGCACCCCGGCCTCGGCGAGCAGGGAGGCCAGGGCGAGCGCGCACAGCGGGGTCGCCTCGGCGGGTTTGACGATGACCGTGCAGCCGGCCGCCAGCGCGGGGCCGACCTTCCGGGTGATCATCGCCAGCGGGAAGTTCCACGGGGTGATCAGGTAGCAGGGGCCGACCGGCCGGCGGGCGGTGACGATGCGGAAGTCGCCGCCCGGGGCGGTGCGGTGCTCCCCCGCGATGCGGACCGCCTCTTCGGCGAACCAGCGCAGGAAGTCGGCCGCGTAGGCGACCTCGGCCCGCGATTCGGCGAGCGGACGACCCATCTCCAGGGTGGCCAGCTCGGCGAACTCCTCCGTCCGCGCCACCAGCAGATCGTGGGCGCGGCGCAGGATCTCGGCGCGTTCGCGCGGCGGTGCGGCGGCCCAGCCCGGCTGCGCCTGCGCGGCGGCGTCCAGTGCGGCGAGGGCGTCGCCGGGTCCGGCGTCGGCGACCGCGGCGACGGTGCGGCCGGTGGCCGGATCGGATACCTCGAAGGTCGGGCCCGGGCGGTGCCATGTCCCGCCGATGAACAGGCCGTGCGTCTGCGGTTGCGTGTCCATCTGGTGTCCGGTGAGGTCAGCTCGCCGCGGCGAGGATGGTGCGGATCTGGTCTGCGGTGGGCCGGCGCGGCGTGTTCGCCATGACCTCGTCGTCGAGGGCGTCCTCGGCGAGCTGGTCGAAGTCGTCCTCGCTCACCCCGTGGTCGCCGAGCCTGCCGGTGAGCCCGACCTCGGCGGCCAGGCGATGAACCGCGTCGATCGCGGCGTCGGCGTTCCACTCGGTGCTCTTGCCGGTGTCGCCGACACCGAGGGCGAAGGCCGCCTGGGCGGTGCGGTCGAGCCGGACCGGCAGGTTGAAGCGCAGGACGTGCGGCAGCAGCATGGTCAGGGCGACGCCGTGCGCGATGTCGAAGCGCCCGCCCAGCGGGTGTCCGATGCCGTGGCAGATGCCCAGGCCGGTGGTGCCCATGCCGATGCCGGCCATGTGCGAGGCGAGCAGCATCCGGGTGCGCGCCTCCAGGTCGCCGCCGTCGATGAGGAGTTCGAACCGGGACTCGTCGGCGTCTCGGCCCCCGTCCGCGACTTCCGCGGCGCCGTCATCGCGGCGATCAACGTCTCCGCCCCCAAGGGCCGGCTCGGCGGCCACCTGGACGAGGCCGGCCGCCGCACCCTGGCCGTCGCCCGCGAACTGTCCGCCAAACTCGGCTACCACCCCGAGCCACGCCCCCACTGAGCCGCCTTCGTCCCGGAACGCGGCGGCCCTCGCCGCATGCGCAGACCAGGCCGACCGCGAGAACCGACGTCTCGTCCCCTCACCGCGCTACCGGCGCCGCCCGAACCGTTAGCCGCTCCCTCACGGCCCGGTGCCCGACCAGCGGGCAGCGCATCGACACGGCCTCCCCCCACACTGGGCCAACCGAATCGCGTGGAGGTTCTGCCGGGCAGCGTCGCCGAAACGGATTCGCGCGTGACGACCGCATCCCGCGTCGTCACGAACCATCCGATGCCGAGCGGGCCATGCTGAAGCCGCCCAGACAGCGCGACGTCCGCGCTGGAACAACCAGCGGATGCCGACCAAGAATGACGGGGGGACGAAACCGGCACCGACACGGCAGGCGCTCGGGCAGTCCCACGGAGGCCAAGCCAGCAAGGCCCACTGGCCCGCGACAGCCGCAGCCCGCTGCCAACATTCCTGGTCACCACCGATGCCATCAACGACTGCACCCACCTGAGCGAGGCGGCCGAGGTCCACGGTGGCACGCCGGCAGATGCGGCACGCCACCGCACATGGGAGGGCTGCCGCGCTGGGTCTGGAACACATGGCGAGCGCTGCCGCCCGGATGGGACCGCACCGTGTCCATCCGGGGGCGCCTGGCCATCCTGATGAAGCCCGATTTTGGCGCTGGGTCGGCTTCGGCCGATGCGGCGGACAACTGTGCCGTCGCCGCAAACGGCGGAACGGGCAGCATCGGGGCCCTGGGGCTGCCGCAGCCGCGCTCGCATGAGTCGTGCTGTTGAGGTGGGGCCCTCGGCTCGAAGACCTCCCGCCGGGATCCGCTGTCTTCTTCGCCCCAGCCCGATCATCCAGTCTCGGCCGCGCCGGCGCCGTCAGCCTGACCCTGCCAGTAGTAGGACCACCGGTCGTACGCAGAGCAGGGCTCTGGGCAACCAGGCTCCAGCGGGCCAAGCTCCATCCAGGAGCAGTCTGCTGACCACTGCTGAGGGAGAGATTTCGATGAGCGCTGATGCCCGTTCTTTCGTCGTCCAACGCAACGGCCGGGAGGCGACGGCCGAGGAACTGGCGCCGCTCGCCTTCGCGGGCTTCGCCCACTTCACCGCCATGCAGGTGCGCGGGGGCCGGATCCGGGGCCTCGACCTGCATCTGGAGCGGTTGCATTCGGCCTCCAAGGAGCTGTTCGGTCAGGCCCTTCCCGACGAACGGATCCGCGGCTACCTGCGCACGGCGCTGGACACCGGCCCGGCAGACCTGTCGTTGACGGCCACGGTCTACTCCCCCGCCGGTGAATTCACCGCGTCCGGAACCGACGGGGAGCCGGAGGTGCTGATCCGCACCGGCCCGGCCGCGTCCGGCCCGCAGGGCCCGCTGACCCTGGCGACGGTCGAGTACGAACGCGTGTTGCCGGCCGTCAAGCACGTCGGGGAAGTGGCCAAGACCTACTTCCTGCGCCAAGCCGTGGCACAGGGTTTCGACGACGCCGCGTTCCTCGACCGCCGGGGCCGCCTCAGCGAGGCGACGATCTGGAACCTGGCGTTCTGGGACGGGACCGCGGTGGTGTGGCCGCAGGCCGAGATGCTCACCGGGATCACGATGAGCATCCTGCGTCGCCAGCTGGAGCGCCTCGGCGTCCCCCAACGCGTCCAAGAGATCACCCTCGGCGACCTCCCGGCCTTGGCGGGCGCCGTGGTCATGAACTCCTGGACACCGGGTGTGGCGGTCCACCAGATCGGCGATGTGCCGCTGCCCGAGGCGCCCTCCTTCCTGGAGCTGCTCCACCGCGCCTACCAGAACGAACCTCTCACCTTGCCGTAAGCCCCCAGACCGAACGCCGAGCAGGGGCCCTCGGCAGAAAGGACCCCTGCTCGGCACAGTAGGAGCCCCTCGAACACAAGCCATAGAGGCACAGACGCATCCTGAACGCGTTGATCTACAGGCCGGACGGGCCCGCCGCCCCTCGGCCCCGCCGTATCTCCGACGCCGCAACGCGGTCGAATGCTGCCTCAACCGGCTCAGGCGACGGCACGGCATCGCCACCCGCCGCGCCAGGTGCCTGCCACCACCGGTCCGGAACATCATGGCCACCGCCGATGCGGATCCACCATGGTCCACCGGGCACGGTCCAGGGCCCGCGCAGTACTACCGGCCACGCCACGTCAGGCACGTGGACGCCGAGTTCACCGTAACGGAGGCAACGTCCAACGGCTCCGAGTGCGCATCAGATGCAGTCCTGTTCGACCAACAGCATCGGATCCCGCTTCGCAGGCCCGTCATGACATGTGGATGTTGACGTTCGAGCGAAGGCCGCCCGGCACGGAGACGAGAAGCGCGACCAACTGGAGCGTGCAGTGTCGGTCGCGTTCGACACCCTCGAACACTCGGGCCGAATGAAGCGCTGCACGCTGCTATTGCCGCAGAAGCATTGTTGTGCAGCCGGAGTCTCTACCACCGGGCGAGGTTCTCCTTGCGGACCGATGCCGTCAGCGTGGTCGCGGTCGTCAGGTGCGCTCGGCGCGGTCACCGTCCAGGTAGCGGACACCGGTCGCGTCCTGGGACAGCCGCCAGAGGCGCTCGGCCAGGGCGAGGTCGTCGGCGGGTCGCACGAGTTCGTCGAAATGAATGCGGACGTCCTTGCGGCGAGGGGAGAAGCCGAGCAGGTACCCGGTCTCCGCCGCCGGGCTCGTGGCGGCGAACGCCAACGGCAGCGCGCCCTGCTCCATCGGACGGCTGAGCAGCGCCTTGCCGACCGCGAGCAGGGCCCTCTGCGTGAACCCCCGGGCGCTGTCAAGCATCGGTGTGGATGCCATGCCCGGGTGGACCAGGAAGCTGCGCACGGGACTGCCCGCCCGCCGCAGCCTGCGGTCCAGTTCAGCACCGAAGAGGAGGTTCGCGGTCTTGGATTTCACGTAGGCGGCACCGGGTGCGAACGAACGCTCGGCGGCGAGGTCCTCGAAGTCGGTGCGGGGGCGGGTGCGTCGGTAGAAATTGGAGCCGACGGTGACCACCCGCGGGTCGCGGTCCGGGCGGAACAGCTCCAGCAGCAGGCCGGTGAGCGCGAAGGGGCCCAGGTGGTTGGTGGCGAAGATCCGCTCGTACCCCTGCGGTGTCAGGGCACGTGCCCGCGGGCCGGTTCCCGCGTTGTTGACGAGCACGTCGATGCGACGCCCGTCGGCGTGCATGCGGTCGGCGAAGCGCCGCACCGAGTCGAGGTCCGACAGGTCGACCTGGCGGACCTCGAGGTCGCCCTGCAGCTCGGCCCGGACGCGTTCGCCCTTGTCGGTGTCGCGTACGGCCATGATGACGCCCGCGCCGCGGCGGGCGAGCCGGTCGGCGACCACGAGGCCGAGCCCGCTGCTCGCACCGGTGATCAGTGCCGTCCGGCCGGTCTGGTCGGGGATGTCGTCGTAGGACCATGCCAGTGCCATGTCCGCGTCCTCCGCCTCCGCGAGGGGATAATTTATCCGTTCGGGGCCACGCTACCACGGCAGCGGATGATTTATCCTCTCCGTGTGACATTGCGTGCCGACTCCGCCCGTGTGCGAGCACGGATGCTGGCCGCCGCGCGGGCGCGCCTCGCGGCCGGTGACATGGAACTGCCGCTCAACGCCATCGCCAAGGACGCCGGCGTCGGCGTCGGCACGGTGTACCGGCATTTCGCCGGTCGGCAGGCGCTGCTGGAGTCGCTGGCGGCGGACAGCTACCGGGAGCTGATCGCAGAGGCCGCGGCCGCCGCCGACAACCCGGACATCGCTGACGGTCTGCGCAACCTGCTGCGCGCCGCGCTGCGCCGCCAGCTCGCCGATCCCGCGCTCGCCGCGGTCCTGTCGACGCCCGAGTGCCAGTGCGACGAGACCCTGGCCTTGAGCCGCGAACTGGGCGCGCTGACGATGCGCGTGCTGGACCGCGCCCGCAAGGCGGGGGTCATCCGCGCGGATATCGTCCCGGACGACGTGCGCCGCCTGACCTGCGGGCTGCAGCATGCGATCCGCAGCGGCGACGAGGACGGCACCGCGATAGACCGCTACCTGGACGTCCTGCTGCGCGGCCTTCGGTCGTAACCCGCGGACAGCGGCCGGGGAACCGCGCGTCTTCAGAGCCGTCATGCCCGTGTAAAGCCGATGAATCATTCAGCCCGGGCGGTAACCGCCCGGGCTGAGAGGCCGATCACTTCGGGTGGACGCAACGAGACTCCGCGCTGTCCCGATGGTGGTGCCGCCCCGCGATCGCGCAGCCGGCCACGAACGGAGCCCTTGTTGAGACGGTCGAGCCGCATGCAGGGGGCAGGCGTACAGGCTCATGACCAACAGGTGCGACCGTCCACTCGTCAACAAACCGGGCAGGTGTGATCGCGTCCGTCCGGCCGGGCTAATCAGCGAGCAGGCGCCCGAACACCATAAGCGTGAGCCCGGGGCCGGGCATCCAATCGCGGTCAGGAAGTCGGACGAAGCCTTCGGCGCGATAGAGCCGCTGGGCGGCCGTCATCGCCGGTTGAGTCGACAGCAACAGCTGCCGTATCCCCCACGCGGCCGCCTGGTCGATGGCCGCTCGCACCAAAGCGCGCCCGACTCCGCGGCCCTGCGCCTGCGGTGCCACGGCGAGCGCTCGGATCTCGGCTTCGTCCTCACCTCGGGCGACCTCGCTGTCGGCATGCCAGCGCTCCAGCATGACCGTCCCCAGTATCGGAGCCGTCCGGCCGTCCTCAACGGCGACCAGGACCTTGCCGGGACCATCGGCACCGAGAACACGCAAAGTGTCCGCATAGTCCGGCTTCACCGCCAGGAGATCCTGGGCCTGGTAAGCCTCTACGCGCAGCTCACCGACCGCGCCCATCTCTCCGGGACGTACCTCACGAACGATCATGGCTGCATCCAACCACCGCCCACCGACCGAACGGCACCCGTCGCACGCGACGAGGGCCGCGCACACGCCCCGCTGCGGCTGCCGGTAGGCGTGCTCGATCTCACCGGCGGCGTTCGTCGCGCCGTCAGCCGGTCCGGACCAGCTCAGCGTGCTCGGCCTGGACGCCGAACCGACGGACCTGCGCGGCAAGAAGCACCGTCAATGTCGCCGCGACGATCAGCACTGCCGCTCCCGTCGCCACGACAGAGACGCCGTACCTGCTGGTGAGCGGACCTGCCACCAGCACCGCCACGGGGGTCAGCGCGAACCCGCCCAGCAGGTTCCAGCTGTTGACCCGGGCCAGCACGTCCGGCGGGAACGTCGCCTGCACCGTGGTCGACCACAGCACCCCGTAGACCGTCTGGCTCGCGCCCGGCGCCACCATGGCCGCAGCGAGCAGCCACCAGTCCGCCCCCGCCCCGGCGAGCAGCATCGGCCCCGCAGCCGTCACCGGCAGCAACGCCGCCACCAGCACCGGCCGGACCGGACGCCACCGCGCCGCCACCACAGCCCCCGCCCACGCTCCACCCGCCTCCATCGCCGCCACCATCCCCCAGCCGCCCGGGCCGCCGTGCCCCTGCGCCATGTACAAGGGCCCGACAACAGAGGAGAACGCACTGACCGCGACCGCCACGGCGGTGAACTGCCCGGTGAGCGCCCACGTCCACTGCACGGAGGTGAACTCCCGCCAACCACCGCGCAGCTCGGCGAACACGCCCGAGCCCTCCCGACGCCTTGCAGGGGTGCGCACCCGCACCAGCAGCGCCGCCCCCGCCACGGACGTCCCCGCCTTCACCGCGGCCGCCGCCCACGCACCGACCGCCGCCACGAGCACCCCCGACACCGCAAGCCCGACCAGCAGCCCCACCGCCACCGACTGCCCGAGCAGCGCATTGGCCACCTGCCGCGCCCGCCCCTCCACCAGATCAGCGGCGATACCGCGCTCGGCAGGGATCAGCAGCGCACGGACCAGCCCCGCCAGCACCGCAAGACCGCACACCACCACCAGCGGCGCGCCCCCGGCAAAGAAGCACACCGCAAGCCCACACCACGCCCCCGCCGCCAGCACCTCGGCACCGGCCATGACCCGGTGACGACGAAACCGATCCCCCACGATCCCACCGGCCGGCACCAGCAACGCCGGAGCCGCCTTCGCCGCCACGACCACCGACAACCCGGCAGCCCCATACCCCATGTGAAGAGCCCCGAAGGACAACGCCAGCATGCCGAAACCATCGCCGGCATTCCCCATCACCCGCGCCGCGAACAGCCGCGAAATCGCAGGATTTCTCAGGAGGCTGCACAGCGCAAAGTCATCCGACATACGAAAGACCCCGAAATCGGCGATTTTTTCAAAACTCGCCGCACAAGCTACCGCGCAGACCACGTCCCCCATACTCTCTTTGCCCTGCCTTTACTCCAATAAGACCGGGACATGCCATTCGCGCGCCCCTCAGGACGCATGCATTGCGATCCCCCACTTGATCACCCAAACCTCTGCAGACGGTCAACAGCGCCACCAAGACACAGTCGCCCGCAAACCTGCAGGCAGGCACCAAAAACGGAAGCATCCTGCCACCGCACCGCTGCAGATCTCGGCGTTCCGCCGTGATTGATCTCGAGGTGTGAGTTGGGGGCAGCCGGGCCGTCCGTCGCCTGCTGCGAGCCTGTGGATTCGCCACCGTCATTGGCGAACGCGCCGATAAGCGGGCAAGGCAGGCGGTCCGCGGCCGACGCGGCCCCCTGCCGACGCCGCCACGTGTCAAGCGGCTCAAGCGACGACGCTGGGGCACCACCCGCCACACCACACTTGCCAGTCCGGGATCACCCTGGTCATCCCACAGCCGCGGATCCTCATGATCCGCCGACCACGGCCTAGTAGGGCGCGGCGTGCGCTGTCGCGCCGCGGTGTCGCTCCCCGCGCTGCGGCACGGTCCGGGAGCTGGAGGTCACGGTCACGGCGTCGGACATCCGTGCTCAAAGCCCGCGCTTGGTCAGCTTTGACATATTGCCTCTCACCCGTTGCTTTTGCCTCTCACCCGTTGCTTCCAGCCGGGAGGCCGGGCGTATCCGGACTATGGATGCAACAGGGCGAGGGCGCCGGGACCTGCCGATTCAAACGCCGCTATCGGCTCCACATCGTCCGTCGGCAGCAGGCCCCTTAATACGATTGAGCCCGATTCAGGCTCCTGGCAGGCTGCGGAGCCATGGACGAGATCGCGGGCATCACCATCACGACGTGCGCCGAACGTCCGAGCTCGTTCCGCGCCTCTACGAGATGCACGAGACCTGGCCTGCCTTCATGACGCACGATCCGATCGGCGAAGCCCTGCTCGGGCGGGTCCCCGAGGAATTCCCGCAATACTGCGTCATGGCGACCGACGGCGGCCGTGTCGTGGCCCGTGGTCAGAGCGTGCCCTTCGACGCCGAGTCGCCCGGCCGTGAGGAAGCACCGGACCGGGGCTGGGACGCGGTGCCGGTGCGGGCGTTCGACGACCACCGCCACCGTCGTCCCACAACCGCGGCGAGCGCCCTGGACATCACCATCGACGCCGACCACCTCGGCCGCGGGCTGTCTCACCACATGCTCGCCGCACTGCGCGACGCGGCCGGCCGGCAGGGGTGCGGCACGCTGCTCGCCCCGGTCCGCCCCACGGCGAAGCATCGAGAACCCCGCGTGCCCATGGACGACTACATCCGTCGGCGGCGGGACGACGGCCTGCCGGCCGACCCATGGCTGGACGTGCACGTCAAGGCCGGCGGCGTCATCGAGAAGGTCGCCCCGGCTTCGATGACCATCAGCGGATCGCCGGCCGAATGGCGGCAGTGGACCGGCCTTCCGTTCGATCGAAAGGGCGAGGTGGAGGTCCCCGGCGCGCTGGTGCCGGTGCACTGCGACACCGCGCACGACCACGCCGTCTACGTCGAGCCGAACGTCTGGGTTCGGCACACGGCGACGTCAAGGTCCTGACGTCGTCGACGGCACGGACGGCCGTGCCCGCGCCGGAAGTCCCGTGAGGTCCGGCGGGCCGCTTCGAGGTCGCCGTCCGAGCAGTCCTCGATGTCCTGCGGCTCATGGCCTTCACTGGGGTCTTGCCGCCTGCGCACGGAGAGCGTCGCCGTGTCTCTTTCTTCGCGACATCGAGAGCCTCGTCCGCCGAGTGCTCACGGACAGCCGCCCGGCCTGCCGCTCGCCAGTACGGGGCACAGCGCGTGCAGCAGGCGCCGCGCTTCAACCGCGGGCACGCACATACCAGCAAGGCGTCCACGAACTCAGTGTGGGTCTTTCGCAGCTACGGAATATTTCAGGGGGCATCCAGTCGATCAGGTGTGCGTGCGCGCTCTAGCAGCGGGCTTGCGCCCGAAAGATTTTCGAAGGTCCGGGACCCTTGACGTGCTGCTGCGCCTCGTATGTACTCCGGCTACCGCTACCCCCCTGATCACCCAGTCCCCTTCGACACGGAATGTTAGCGCTAACACTGACGCCGACCGAAAGGAAGAGGTCATGTTGAGGATCGGTGCGGTGCTGGCATCGCTGCTGCTGTCGGCGCTCCTGTGCGTGACGAACCCACAGCCCGCGCAGGCCGCGACAGTGGATGTGAACAAGTGGTACGTCCTGGTCAACCGCAACAGCGGCAAGGCCCTGGACGTCTACAACCTGGCGACCAACGACGGCGCCCGCATCACCCAGTGGACGAGAAATGATCAGTATCAGCAGCAGTGGCAGTTCGTCGACTCCGGCGGCGGTTACTACCGCATCAAGTCCCGCCACTCCGGAAAGGTGCTGGACGTCTACAACTACTCCACCGCCAACGGCGGCCCGATCGTCCAGTGGACGGACCTGAACGGCACCAACCAGCAGTGGCGGCTGGTCGACAGCCCGGATGGCTACGTCAGGTTCGTCGCGCGACACAGCAACAAGGCCCTTGAGGTGCAAGGCGGCTCTACCGCCGACAACGCGAACATCGTCCAGTACGACGACTGGGGCGGTGCCAACCAGCAGTGGCAGCTGATCCCGGTCGGCAGTGATCCCGGTGCGCCGTGCGATCTGCCGTCGACATACCGCTGGACGTCAACGGGCCCGCTGGCGCAGCCCAAGTCGGGGTGGGTCTCGCTCAAGGACTTCACCGTCGCCCCCTACAACGGCCAGCATCTCGTCTACGCGACCACGCACGACACGGGGACCAGGTGGGGCTCGATGAACTTCGGCCTGTTCACCAACTGGTCGGAGATGGCCTCGGCCAGCCAGAACGCGATGTCGAACGCCGCCGTCGCGCCCACGCTCTTCTACTTCGCGCCGAAGAACATCTGGGTGCTCGCCTACCAATGGGGCAGGACCGCGTTCTCCTACCGGACGTCGACCGACCCCACCAACCCGAACGGCTGGTCCGCTGAGCAGGAGCTCTTCTCCGGAAGCATCACCGGATCCGCAACAGGGCCCATCGACCAGACGCTCATCGCGGACAGCACGAACATGTACCTGTTCTTCGCGGGCGACAACGGCAAGATCTACCGGGCCAGCATGCCGATCGGCAACTTCCCGGGGAGCTTCGGCACGAACTCGGCAGTGATCATGAGCGATACGACGAACAACCTGTTCGAGGCCGTCCAGGTCTACCGGCTGCAGGGGCAGAACCGCTACCTGATGATCGTCGAGGCGATCGGCTCGCAGGGACGCTACTTCCGCTCGTTCACGGCCACCAGCCTGAACGGGACGTGGACGCCGCAGGCCGCGACCGAGAGCAACCCGTTCGCCGGCAAGGCCAACAGCGGCGCCACCTGGACCAACGACATCAGCCACGGCGAACTGATCCGCACCAGCCCGGATCAGACCTTCACCGTCGACCCGTGCAATCTCCAGCTGCTCTACCAGGGGCGCAGCCCCAACTCCGGCGGCGACTACGGCCTTCTGCCCTACCGTCCGGGTCTGCTGACGCTCCAGCGCTGACGCAACGCCCTGCGGCTCGGTGTCAGCACGCCGGAAATCGACGTGCAGATCACCGAAGGCGCAGACCGTAGTACCCCACGACCGTCTAGACGACGGTGCGAATGCCGGGACTCGGGGCCGGCCGCAACGGGCGGCCCCGAGTCCCGGCCCGCAGACCGCCGAAACGTACGGCATTCACTTGCTGCGGCGGCGAGGCGGGGCACCGCCAGGACGTGTCCGGTGGATCATGGCGAGTCCGCAGCAGTGCGATGGCCGGGACGATCCCGTCCCGGTACCAGCGGTGAGCCTGTCAAAGCGGGTGGCGGTACCGCGCCGTCGCTGAACCCGGTCGATGCCGCGTCCGACCATGATGCTGCGCCGTCAAGGCAGCGCATCGGAGATGAGCGGCCACCGCCCCGGCCCACGGTGAACCCGCCGGACATGCTCGCAGATTGCGGCAGCGCAGCAGCAGCGCAGTGATGAGGGCCGGTCGTAGTAGGCGAGCCTGGCATGGCGGGAGCGACACCCCGCCGCCACCGGAACCGGTCGACGCGGCATCCGACCACGTGACGGCGCCGCCAGGGCGTGTCCGGTGGATCATGGCGGGTCCGCAAGCAGTGCGGTGGCCGGAGCGCTCCGGCGCGGTGGTGACAGGCCGGGCCTGGCGTGACGTGGCGAGGTCGCTCGTCACTTCGAGGCGGTTGGTGCGGTGTTCGACCATTCTGCGGTGTCGGCCGGGGCGGCTGCATCGGAGGCGAGCAGGGCCGCCAGGATCCAATAGATACGAACTAGGGAAGCCGCATCGCGGAACGGGCGGGCGGCTTCTCTGGTCCGCGGCAAGGCCCGTCCCGTCTGCTGACCGGCGCGTTCGCAGATGGCAGGGGCACCGCGGACTCGCGGCAGGCGGACGACCCGGCTGCCGCCGAACTCGCACTGACGACAGTGGAACGCCGGGATACAGCGGATACGGCTACGGTGATTGACCGTGAGTCTGCGGGCAGCAGCCGGGTCGTCCCTGTGTGTTGCGGCCCGTGGCTTCGCCGGGCCGAGCAGGCCCGCCGCAGAGGCCGTGATCAGCCTTGTCCCTGCGGGTCCGCTATGGACCGCCGGACACACCCTGGTTGTGTCCGGCGGATCTTGGCGGCTGCGCGCCCGTCTCCGATGCAGCCGCCCTGCCGACACCGCAACGTGGTCGAACACCGCAACGTGGTCGAACACCGCAACGTGGTCGAACACCGCACCGATCGACCCGAACTGAGGCACAGCATCGCCCCCCGTCAGGCCGGGCTTGCCCGTCGCCATCGAGCCGGAGCACCCCAGCCTTTGGCGTCGCTGCGGGTCCACCATGATCCACCGGACGCGCCTTAGAGGTGTACGGCCATCAGCCCGAAACCTCTGGGCGTGACAGCCGAGCAGGACATAAGGCGCTGGGCAGGGTCTACCAGGCGCTCGACTTGCCGCCTGCCCACGGACGCTTCCTGCGGCGAGGGGGCGCGGGCAGATGGAGGTGGCAGGGTGGAGCGGCGGTGGCGGGGTCAGCCCCAGGTCAGGAAGCGGTAGTGCAGGCCGGTCGAGGACTCCTGCCAGGGCCCCACCGAGTCCGGCGGGCGCCCCACGGTCGGCGCGTAGGTGTCGCCTTCGAACAGCTCCCGGATCTCGGTCACCACGATCCGGTCGGCCAGCGGCAGCGCCGCCTTGTACACGGCCGCGCCGCCGATCACCCACACGTCTCCGGACACCGCGTCGAGCGCCTGCCGCAGGCTGGGGAACGTCTCCACCCCCTCCTGCGGCGTGCGGGAGAGGACGAGGTTGCGTCTGCCCGGCAGCGGCCGGTACCGCGGCGGCAGCGACTGCCATGTGCGGCGGCCCATGAGCACCGCGGCGCCCGCGGTCAGGGCGCGGAAGTGCTTGAGGTCTTCCGGCAGGTGCCACGGCAGCGCGCCGTCGCGGCCGATGACGCCGTTGGCCGACTGCGCCCAGACGAGACCGATCACACCGCCACCGGGGCCTTGATGGCGGGGTGCGGGTCGTAGCCCTCGAGCGCGAAATGCTCGTAGGTGTAGTCGAACAGGCCGTCCGCCGGCTTCAGGCGCAGCGTGGGGAAGGGCCGCGCGTCCCGTGCGAGCTGCGTACGGACCTGCTCTTCATGGTTGTCGTAGATGTGGCAGTCGCCGCCGGTCCAGATGAAGTCGCCGACGCCGAGGCCGACCTGCTGGGCGATCATGTGCGTGAGCAGCGCGTAGCCGGCGATGTTGAACGGCACGCCGAGGAACAGGTCCGCGCTGCGCTGGTAGAGCTGGCAGGACAGTTCGCCGTCGGCGACGTAGAACTGGAAGAGCGCGTGGCAGGGCGGCAGCGCCATGCGCGGGATGTCGGCGACGTTCCACGCGGACACGATGATCCGCCGGGAGTCGGGGTCCTCGCGGAGCGTGCGCAGCACCTCGCTGATCTGGTCGATGTGTTCGCCGTCCGGGGTCGGCCACGACCGCCACTGCACGCCGTAGACCGGGCCGAGGTCGCCGTCCGGCGCGGCCCACTCGTCCCAGATCGTGACGCCGTTCTCGCGCAGCCATGCGACGTTGGAGTCGCCGCGCAGGAACCACAGCAGCTCGTAGGCGATCGAGCGGAAGTGCACCTTCTTCGTCGTGATCAGCGGGAAGCCGTCGGACAGCCGGTAGCGCAGCTGGTGGCCGAAGACCGACCGGGTGCCCGTGCCGGTCCGGTCCTTCTTGCGGACGCCGGTGTCGAGCACATGGCGGAGCAGGTCTTCGTACTGTGTGTCCGGCATGGCCGCAAGCCTAGTCACCTCGGCCGGACAGGGCATCTGACCAGGGGTTGGCCGGCATCCGCGCCGGGACGTCAGGTGTTGCCGATGCCCGCGGTGATGCCTCCGTCGACGAGGAATTCGGCGCCGGTGCAGAAGCCGGACTCCTCACTGGCCAGGTACACCACGAGTGCGGTGACCTCCTCGGGCAGCGCCAGGCGGGTCAGCGTGCTCTGGGTGCGGTCCACCTCGCGCGCCGCGTCCTCGGCGGCCGAACCGGCGATCATCGGGGTCAGCACGGCACCGGGGTGGACGGAGTTCACCCGCACGCCGTCGGCGGCCAGTTCCAGGGCGGCGGACTTGGTGAGGCCGCGCAGCCCGAACTTGGAGGCGGTGTAGCCGTGCATGCCGGCCACGCCCCGCAGGCCGGCGGCCGAGGAGATGTTGATGACCGAGGAGGGGCGGGCCGCCGCCAGCGCGTCGCGGGCGGCCGTCAGGCCCAGGAAGGGGCCGGTGAGGTTGACGTCCAGGATCCGCCGCCACTGCTGTTCGGTGTAGGTGCCGAGCGGGCCGCCGTCCAGGATGCCGGCGTTGTTGACCAGCACGTTGAGGCGGCCGAACCGCTGCACGGTCGCGGCGACGGCCGCCTCCCAGTCGCGCGCCCGGGTGACGTCCAGGTGCACGTAGGCCGCGGCGTCGCCGAGTTCCTCCGCCAGCCCGCGGCCCGCCTCGTCGGCGATGTCGCCCAGCACGACCCGCGCGCCGTGCTCGACGAACGCGCGGGCGTGCGCGGCGCCCATGCCCGATGCGGCTCCGCTGATGAGCGCCACACGCCCGGCCAGCCGTCCGTTCATTCCCTTCCTCCTCCGTGTGGCCCGCGCCGCCGGCCGCGGCGGGCGGGTGGCCGCCGTCAGGCGAGGACGCAGCGGGTTCCGCTGAAGATCGTCGGCATGCACTTGTTGCAGTGGATGCACAGCGACCGGGTGGCGGGCTCTGTCCGGATGCGGTCGACCAGGTCGGGTTCGCGCAGCAGGGCGCGGGCCATGGCGACGAACTGGAACCCCTCGGCCATCGCCCGGTCCATCGTGGCGCGCCGGGTGATGCCGCCCAGCAGGACGAGCGGCATCGTCAGGGCGGCCCGGAACCGGCGGGCGCCGTCCAGCAGGAACGCCTCCCGATAGGGGTAGGCGCGGAGGAACCTGCCGCCCACCAGCCGGACGGCCAGCCGCTGCGGCTGCGGGAGGGCCGCGGCGAACTCGCGCACCGGCGCGTCCCCGCGGAACAGGTACATCGGGTTGAGCAGTGAGCTTCCGGCGGTCAGTTCGAGGGCGTCCAGGTTGCCGTCCTGTTCCAGCCACCGGGCGACCTGCAGGCTTTCGTCGAGCCGGAATCCGCCGGGGACGCCGTCGTCCATGTTGAGCTTGGCCAGGACGGCGATGCGGTCGCCGACCGCGTCGCGGACGGCGCGGGCGATGCCGCGGGCGACCTTGGCGCGGTTGGCCAGCGACCCGCCGTGGCCGTCCCGGCGCCGGTTGAGCCGCGGGCTGAGGAACGCGCTGGTGAAGTAGTTGTGCCCCATGTGGATCTCCACCGCGTCGAAGCCCGCCTCGGCGGCCAGCAGCGCGGCGGCGGCGTGCGCGCGGGTGATCCGTTCGATGTCGGCGGCGGTGGCCGCGCGGGTCCGGCGCAGGCTGAGCGGGCTGATCGCGCCGGACGGGGCCAGGGCGGGCAGGCCGGTGGACGCGGCGTTGGCGACCGGGCCGGCATGCCCGATCTGCGCCGAGACGGCGGCCCCCTCGGCGTGCACCGCGTCGGCCAGCCGGCGCAGGCCGGGCAGGATCTCGGGCCGCATCCAGATCTGGTCGCGCTCGGTGCGGCCCTCCGGGGACACCGCGCAGTAGGCGACGGTCGTCATGCCGACCCCGCCCGCGGCGTGCCGCCGGTGGAACTCGATCAGGTCGTCGGTGACCAGCGCGCCCCTGCTCCTGTGCTCGAACGTCGCGGCCTTGATGACGCGGTTGCGCAGGGTGAGCGGACCGAGCCGGGCCGGTCCGAACACGTCGGGGACGGTGTCGCTGCTGTCCGTGGGGTCCATGCGGGGGTCTCCTCGGGACGGGTCCGGCGGTGCGCGGGCCGCGCGGCGCACCTTGAGTCAATCACTGATTGATGACTATTTGAAGAAGGGGGCGGGCGCGGATATGTCCGCGCCGCTCGATGGCGCGCCGTCGGCGTCGCGAGTGTGAAATGCCGGTTGTGTCGCCGCCCCGTCGCCTGATTGGATGCCAGCGCCCCGCGGCCGCCCCGACGACGAGAGCCGGGCGGCGCCCTGACCCGCGACGACACGCGATTGGCTGATGGGAGTTACATGTCGCAGACCCTTCCGGCTGACGGGCACGAGCGTGAAGCCTCACCCGCGGGTGTGCTGCCCGCGCCGCGCACGCCGTCTCCGCGTGAGGCACCGGCCCTGAAGTGGGGGGTGATCGCCCCCGGAGGGATCGCGGCGACTTTCACCCGCGCTCTGCACACCTACACCGAGCAGCGCGTGGTGGCGGTGGGTTCGCGTGACGCGGGCCGGGCCCGGGCGTTCGCCGACCGGTTCGGCATAGCGGCGTCGTACGGCGGCTACGCCGAGCTTCTCGCTGACGATCGCGTGGACATCGTGTACGTGGCGTCGCCGCATTCGGAGCACTTCGCCCATGCCATGCAGGCGATCCAGGCCGGCCGGCATGTGCTGGTGGAGAAGGCGTTCACCCGCAACGCCCGCGAGGCCGAGCGGCTCATCGAGGCCGCCCGCCGGCGGGGCGTGTTCCTGATGGAGGCGATGTGGACGCGGTTCCTGCCCCACATCGACGTGGTCCGGCAGGTGCTCGAATCCGGGATGCTCGGCGAGGTGCGGACCGTCGTCGCCGACCACGGCCAGTACATGAAGCCCGACGCGACGTCCCGCCTGTTCGCGCCGGAACTGGCGGGCGGGGCCCTGCTGGACCTCGGGGTCTACCCGGTGTCGTTCGCGTCGATGGTGCTGGGCCCCTTCACGTCGATCACCGCCGTCGGCACCAAGGCGTTCACCGGGGTCGACGGGCAGGCGTCGATCGTGGTGACCAATGCGGCCGGGGCGCACGGTGTGCTGAACACAACGCTGTTCACCCGCACGCCGACGACGGCGTCGGTGTCGGGAACGCTGGCGCGCCTGGAGATCGAGGGGCCGTTCTACGCGCCGGCGGCGGTCCGGCTGGTCGGCCGCGAGGGCGAGTTGCTGGACACGTTCGCCCCGGCCCAGCGTGACGGCGGGCTGTGCTACGAGGCCGCCGAGGCGGCGCGGTGCGTCGCCGCCGGGCGCCTGGAGTCGGGCCTGCTCCCGCTCGACGAGACGTTGCGGATCATGCGCGTCCTCGACGAGATCCGCCGCGAACTGGGCGTGGTCTACCCCGGCGAATGACCTGCCCTGCCGGTCGGGCCCGCCGCCCGGCCGGCGGACGGCGAACGGTCACGGAATGCGGTGACCGGCGGCCCGGTAGAGCTCGTACCACTCGGCGCGGGTGAGGGGGAGGTCGGACCCCTGGGCCGCCCCGGCCACGCGGTCGGGGGTGGTGGTGCCGAGGACGACCTGCATGCGGGCGGGATGCCGGGTGATCCACGCGGTGGCGATCGCGATGGGCGGCACCCCGTACTTCGCGGCGAGCCGGTCGATGACCGCGTTGAGCTCGGCGTGCTCGGGGGCGCCGAGGAAGACGCCGTCGACGAGTCCGGACTGGAACGGCGACCAGGCCTGGACGGTGATGTCGTGGAGTCGGCAGTAGTCGACGATCCCGCCGCCGTCCCGGGTCGCCGCCTCCGGTTCGCCCATCATGTTGGCCGTCAGGCCCTGGGCGATGATCGGGGCGTGGGTGATCGACAGCTGGAGCTGGTTGACGACGATGGACTGGCGCACATGGCGGCGCAGCAGCTCGATCTGACCCGGGGTGTGGTTGGACACCCCGAACGCCCGCACCTTCCCGGCCGCCTCCAGCTCGTCGAAGGCGCGGGCGACCTCCTCGGGTTCGACGAGCGCGTCGGGCCGGTGCAGCAGCAGGATGTCGATGCGGTCGGTGTCCAGGGCGCGCAGCGACTCCTCGACCGTTGCGACGATGTGCTCGTAGGAGTGGTCGTAGTAGGGGCCCTCCCGGACGATGCCGACCTTCGTCTGGATGGTGACGGCGTCGCGTTCGGAGGGGGTGAACCGCATCGCCTCGGCGAAGCGCCGCTCGCACTCGTGCGTCGTCCGGCCGTAGATGTCGGCGTGGTCGAAGAAGTCGATGCCGGCTTCCCGGGCGGTGCGCACGAGCGCGCGGATCTCCTCGTCGCTCTTGTCCGCGATGCGCATGAGACCGAGCACGACATTCGGGGCGGAGATGTCCGTCCCGGGCAGGGTGAACGTCTTCACTGGCCGACAGTCCTCTCTACGCGGCGCTCGCACCCGTCCGGCCACGATGCGACGGGCGGCCGCGGAACGCGAAAGGGTGTCCGGGGCGCTCAGCCCGACACCCACGGAACGCACTGTACGCATGGCTCATCGCCGCCGTTCTGGACGGGGCGGACTCGCTCGGTGACCGCACGCGCCGTCCGCCGCCGTCTCAGCCGACTCCGCCGATGCGGGCGAGGCGTCCCGCCTACCGGTGCAGCAGAACGGCCTCTGGCGGTCGGGGCCCTGGGCCGCTCAGTACCGCGTGGTGCACACCCAGGTGATCCAGCGGCCGCCGCCCGCGTTGGAGATCGCGTCCTTCTGGGCTGCGCTCCGCGTCTTGCCGC
Source organism: Actinomadura keratinilytica (assembly GCF_039539665.1). Classification (NCBI taxonomy): domain Bacteria; kingdom Bacillati; phylum Actinomycetota; class Actinomycetes; order Streptosporangiales; family Thermomonosporaceae; genus Actinomadura; species Actinomadura keratinilytica. The sequence goes on along the minus strand of NZ_BAABDO010000001.1, from coordinate 49,378 downwards.
TGCCGCCCCAGTACTTGTTGGTCTTGGGGTTGTAGGCGACCGCGCCGCAGCCGTTGACGAAGGTCGTGAGCACCTTGCAGCCGGAGGCGGGGCACTCGTTCAGCGCCCGCCGCCTCGCGGCGGCCGCGGAACTGTAGTCCCAGGACTTACCGACGGCGCCGTTGGGCGCCACGGCGATGGCCCCGTAGTACAGCCGCGGCGGGGCGTACGTGCTCTCCGTGGACGGCGCCGCCCTGGGGGTGTAGGTCGGCGGGTCGTAGGTGGGCGTGCTGTACGTGGGAGGACTGTACGTCGGTGGACTGTAGGTCGGGATCCGCAGCGTGGACCTCGCGGCCGTCGGCGTGCTGGACGAATCGTCGGAACCGACCAGCAGCCACAGCACGGCCCCGCCTCCGACCAGGAGCACGAAGGCCGCGAAGACCACGATGATGACGATGGCCGGGTTGTTGTTGGGCGGCTGCGGGCCGGGCGGCCCCCATCCCGGTGATCCGGGCGGCGCAGGCGGGCCGGCCGGGGGCCCGTAGCCGGGCGGATAGCCGCCATGCGGTGGTTGTGGGGGTTGCACTGTGACCGCTCCCGGGATAGGTCGATATCTAGGCGATCATAGCGATTTTCCCACCGGAATGACGTGATTGCGCAATCGGTTAATCGCATCGTGTGACGCCCCGGGGATTCGGCGACCGCAGCGGCAAGTCGTACGCGGCGCGACACTTTCTCGATGCTTCCGCTCAATCCCGTCATGAACACGCGTTAACGGATGCGGGCCGCCCATTCCGGACCGCCCCGCCCCGCGACGGCCGCATCCGGTCACGCGCGCGCCGTCGTCCGCAGGTTCCGGCGACCTGCGGGCCGCGCGTCGGTGCCGCGGTGCGCCGCCCTCCGCCGGCGCGGCGAGGAGGGCGGCGCACCGCCGGTCAGCGGGCCGCCGCCTTGAGGATGCGGCGGGCGGTGCTCTGGATGTGGACCTCGTCCGGGCCGTCGTAGATGCGGCCCTCGCGGGCGTGCCGGTACATCCGCGACAGGGGGAGGTCGTCGGTCAGGCCGGCCGCGCCGTACACCTGGATGGCGCGGTCGATGACATTGTGCAGCATCCGGGCGCCGACGACCTTGATGGCGCCGATCTCGATGCGCGCCTGGTCCCCGGCGTCGATCCGCTCGGCGGCCTGGAGGGTGAGCAGCCGGGCCGCCTGGATCTCGGTGTAGGAGTCGAACACGTGCTTTTGCATCAGCTGCTTGTCCGACAGCGGCTCCCCGAACGCGGTGCGGACGCCGAGGCGGTCGCACATCAGCTCGAACGCGCGCTGCGCCTGGCCGAGCCAGCGCATGCAGTGGAAGACGCGGCCGGGGCCGAGCCGGTCCTGGGCGATGACGAAGCCGTGGCCGCGCGGGCCGAGGAGGTTGTCGGCCGGGACGCGGACGTCCTCGTACGCCACCTCGTAGTGGCCGCCGTGCAGGCCGAGGACCGGTGTCTCGCGGACGATGCGGTACCCCGGCGTGTCCGTCGGCACGATGATCATGCTGAAGGCGCGGTGCGGGCTCGGCGGGTCCTTCTCGGTGCGGCACATGACGGTGGTGTACGCGGCGTCGGCGGCTCCCGTGGTGAACCACTTGCGTCCGCGGATGACCCATTCGTCGCCGTCGAGTTCGGCGGTGGTCTGGATGCCGGTCGGGTCGGATCCGGCGACGGACGGCTCGGTCATCGCGAAGCTCGGCGACACCTCCCCCGCCACCAGCGGGGCGAGGTAGCGCTCACGCCAGCGCGGGCCGGCGTACTTGTGCAGCATCAGCGAGTCCTGGAGCGTGAACGTGCCGAGCGCGAGCTGGCCCCATTCGCTGCGGCCCTGCACCTCGTTGACGTAGACGTAGTCGAGGAACGGCATGCCGCCGCCGCCCAGCTCCTCGGGGTGCCCGAGCGCCCACAGGCCCTCCTTCTTCGCCTGCCGCTGCAGGTCGGCCAGCAGGTCGCGGGACTGCCGGCCGCCCGCGTTCAGCACCGGCTCGGCGGGCTCGACGCGCTGGGTCATGAAGGCGTGGAGGGCGTCGCGGACGTCCCGGACGCGGTCCGGCACGGGGAACAGCATCACGCCTCCCCGGTCAGGTCGGCGGCGATGTCGCGGCTGCCGTAGCCGTCCGGCGCGGGGACCTCCACCACCGGCTCGGGCCGGTCGTCGAACTCCACGCGCAGCGCCTTCGCCATCGTCGCGTGCATGTCGTACATGCAGGTGATGTAGGTGAGTTGGAGGATCTCCCTGTCGGGCAGGTGCTCTTTGAGGACGTCGAACACCTCGTCGGGGACGCGGCCGCCGTCCAGCACGAGCCCGTCGGTGTAGGCGAGGACGGCGCGTTCCAGCCGCGTGTAGCAGTCGGCGGTCTGCCAGTGCGGGATCGCCTTGATCTTCTCCTCCGGCACGCCGAGCGCCCGCATCTGCTTGCAGTGCTGGGAGAACACGAACTGGCTGCCGCGCGCCCAGCCGGCCCGGCACTGGCCGAGCTCGCGCAGCACCGGGTCGAGGCTGGCGTTGCGGTAGAGCGCGAAGCCGCGGACGGCGTGCCGGAACACGTCGGGCGACTGGGCGAAGACCGTCCACCAGTCGCCCGGGGAGCCGGTGGCGGTGCCGTGGTCGACGGCGGGGTCGCGGTCGGGGCCGAAGAGGCGGTCGTAGAAGAAGCGGATGCGCTCGTCGGTGACCTCGGCGCGGGGGACCTCACGCAGTCGGGGCATGCTGCTCCTTCTCGTTCACCGCGGCCGCGGGCACGGGGACGGCCTTGGGGGCGGTGCGGTCGGCGGCGGTCTTCGGTTCGTGGGAGACGTCGGCGTCGGTGAACGTGCGCGTCCAGCAGGCGAACTCCAGCAGGATGCCGTCCGGGTCCTGGAAGTAGAAGGAGCGGACGAACACGCCCTCGTCGAACTCGCGTGCGATGCCCAGCGGGCTGTCGTCGTGGTTGATGATCGGGCTGACGGTGACGCCCTTGTCCTGCAGCCGCCGCCAGTACTCCTCGAACTTGTCCGGCGGGACGTGGAAGGCGACGTGGTTCATCGACCCGACCGCGCTGACCAGGTCGCCCTGCTCGGGGCGGTTGGCGGGCGCGGACAGGCCGGGCACGCCGTCCGGGGCGTCGGGGAACCAGAAGAACGCGACGCAGTCGCCGCCGCCGCAGTCGAAGAAGAAGTGCTGGCCCATGCCGGCCGGCAGTTCGATGGTCTTGATCAGCGGCATGCCCAGCACGCCGCTGTAGAAGTCGACGGTGCGCTTCATGTCGGACGACACGAGCGCGAGGTGGTTGATGCCGCCCAGTTCGAATTCGGTGTTCTTCGGGCCCGTCATGAGACCTCCCTGTACCTGGCGCGTGCGGCGGCAAGGAGGCGCCCGCCGCCGATGCCGCCGACCGGCACGGCCGCCGCGGCACGGGCTCCTCCTCGGAGTTGACTTGACAGTCATGTCAGCTCTGCCCGATGCTCGGGATCCTGATCCTGGGCACATCGGTTGTCAACCCCCGCACGGGCGCCGCTGAGGAGGGGCACGGGGCATGCGCAGCAAGGCCGGGCCGGGCGAGGAGGCGGCCGGGCAGGCACCGCTGACCGAGCGGGGCGCCCGGACGCGCGAGCGCATCCTGCGCGCCGCCCGCGAGGTGTTCGAGGAGCGCGGGTTCCTCGACACGCGGGTCGCCCACATCACCCGCCGCGCCGCCGTCGCCTACGGGTCCTTCTACACCTACTTCCCGTCCAAGGAGGCGGTGTTCCTGGAGGTCGCCGACCGGCTCTTCCAGGACATGACCGAGCACGCCCTCGTCCCGTCCGAGGGCCCGTCGCCGGCCGCCTGCGTCCGCCGCGCCAACCGGGCCTACTACGAGGCGTACCGGCGCAACGCGCGGATGATGGCGATCATCGAGCAGGTCGCGACGTTCAACGTCGAGTTCCAGGAGATGCGGCGCAAGCACCGCGCCGGGGCGATCGGACGGCTGGCGGAGGTGATCCGGCGGTGGCAGCGCGCCGGGCTGGTCGGCGCCGACCTCGACGCCGAGATGGCCGCCCGCGCCCTGGCCGCAATGGTGGACCACTCCCTGTACCTCTGGTTCGTCCAGGGCGACGACACCCCCGACACCGAGCGCCTCCTGGACACCCTGGACGCCCTCAGCATCCGCGCCCTCGGCCTCCCGGCCTGAGGGCCCGCACCCCCGAAGGAGCCCCCTTGGCACTCACCGACCGTTGCATCACCGCGGGGGACCAGATTCCGGACGGCACCGGCCCCGCCGCAAAGCACGCGGACGCGCGACGGGCGGCCCCGGCATGAGCGGCGCGGACGCGAACGGCCTGGGCGAGGCGCTCGCCGGGGTGCTGTCCGCCGAGGTGACGGGCCTGCGCCGCCTGTCGGGCGGGGCGAGCCGCGAGACGTGGTCGTTCGAGGCGGACGGCCGCGCCCTCATCCTGCGCCGCGAGCCCCCGTCCTCCCCCGGCCCGTCCGCCCCGCCCCCCGGCGGCATGGCGCGCGAGGCCGCCCTGCTCGCCGCCGCCGCGGAGGCCGGCGTGCCGGTCCCCCGCCTGGTGGCGCACGGCGACGCGCTGCTCGGCACCCCGTATCTGGTCATGGAGCGGCTGGACGGCGAGACCATCCCGCGCCGCCTGCTGCGCGACGACCGGTTCGCCGGGGTCAGGCCGCGCCTCGCCCGGGAGCTCGGCGGCGTCCTCGCCCGGATCCACACGATCCCGCCGGAGCGGATCCCCGGTCCGCCGTCCGGCGACCCGCTCGCCGAGCTCGCCGCGCACCACCGGGGGTTCGGGGAGCCGCGGCCCGCCGTCGAGCTGGCCCTGCGCTGGCTGGAGGAGCACCGTCCGCCGTCGTCCGGGCGCCGCGCGCTGGTGCACGGCGACTTCCGCAACGGCAACCTGATGATCGACGAGTCGGGGGTGCGCGGCGTCCTGGACTGGGAGCTCGCCCACGCCGGCGACCCCGCCGAGGACCTCGGCTGGCTGTGCGTGAAGGCGTGGCGGTTCGGCTCGCCGCTGCCGGCCGGCGGCTTCGGCACCCGCGAGGACCTGCTGGACGGCTACGCGGCGGCGGGCGGCGTCCCGCCCACGCCGCAGGAGCTGCGCTGGTGGGAGGTGTACGGCACGCTCCGCTGGGCGGTGCTGTGCCGGCACCAGGCCGAGCGCTTCCTGAGCGGGTCCGATCCGTCGGTCGAGTACGCGGTGCTCGGCCGGAAGGTCTGCGAGCAGGAGCACGACCTGCTGCTGGCGCTGGGGCTGACCGAGCCGGAGAAGGCCGCCGATCCGCTGGACGCGTCCGGCGCGGCGGCGGAGGCGCCCGCACCGCACGACCGGCCGTCGGCGCACGCGCTGATCGACGCCGTGACCGGGTTCCTGCTGTCGGCCGAGCAGCCGGACGACCGGCTGCGCTTCCACGCGCGCGTGGCGGCGGGCGCGCTGCGCATCGCCCGCCGCGAGCTGCTGCTGGCGGACGGGCACCGGGAAGCGCACCGCGCCCGGCTCCGCGCCCTGGGCTGCGCCGACGACGCCGCCCTGGCCGCGGCCATCCGCGACGGCACTCTGGACGGGCGCCGGGACGAGGTGGTCGCGGCGGTCCGCGCGTCCGTGCGGGACAAGCTGCTGGTCGCCAACCCCGCCTACCTGAACACCCGCTAGCGCGGGAACGGGCCCGCGCGGCCGAGCAGCGCGGGCGGCCGCGCGCCGAGCAGCCCGCCGAGCCAGGCGCCGGTCGCGGCCACCGCCGCCATGTCGATGCCGGTCTCGACGCCGCTGCGGTGCAGGGCGTAGAGGAGGTCCTCGGTGGCGAGGTTGCCGGTGGCGGCCGGGGCGAACGGGCAGCCGCCGAAGCCGCCGGTGCTGGCGTCCAGGGTCGCGGCACCCTCGTCGAGCGCGGTGAGCGCGTTGGCGTAGCCGGTGTTGCGGGTGTTGTGGAAGTGGAAGCGCAGCGGGGTGCCGGGGGCCGCCTCCCGCGTCCGGCGGGCCAGGTCGCGGACCTGCGCGGGGACGCCGACCCCGATCGTGTCGGCGAGCGCGATCTCGAAGGCCCCGGCGGCGTGCGCGCGGCGGGCGATCTCCGCGACGCGCTCGGGCGGCGTCTCGCCCTCGAAGGGGCAGCCGAACGCGGTCGCGATCGTCATTGCGGCCGGGACGCCCGCGTCGGCGGCGGCCGCGGCGATCTCGTCCCAGGCGTCCAGCATCCGCGCGGTCGTGCGGCCCTGGTTGCGGACCGAGAAGGTGTCCGACGCGACGACGACCACGTTGACCTCGTCCACCCCGGCGGCGAGGGCCCGGTCGAGGCCGCGCCGGTTGAGGACGAGCCCGCTGTAGCGGACGCCGTCGCGGCGCGGGACCCCCGCCATGACCTCCTCCGCGCCCGCCATCTGCGGGACGCGCCGCGGGTTCACGAAGGAGACGGCCTCGATCCGGCGGGTTCCGGCGTCCACGCAGCGGGTGATGAACGCGATCCTGTCCTCGGGGGAGAGGGTGCGCGGTTCGTTCTGGAGGCCGTCGCGCGGGCCCACTTCCAGGACTGTTGTATGCAATCTGCCCCCCAAGCCGGAGCTGTGCGCGTAATCGCGACTATATTGCATGCAATACCGCAAGGAGGGTTCATGCCCCGCGCCGCCGACACCGCCTACGAGGCGGTCCGCCAGATGATCCTCTCGGGGGAGGCCGCGGCCGGCAGCCGGCTCGGCGAGGCCGAGCTGGCCGAGTCGCTGGGCCTGTCGCGCACCCCCGTGCGGGAGGCGCTGCAGCGGCTCGGGTCGGACGGCCTGGTGGAGGTCCTCCCCCACCGCGGCGCCCGCGTGGTCCGGTGGAGCCGCGCGGACCTGGAGGAGATCTTCGAGCTGCGCGCCCTGCTGGAGCCGTACGCGGCGGCGCGCGCCGCCCGCCGCCGGCCCGGCGAGGCCGTCCTGGCCGACCTGCACCGCCTGTGCGCGCAGATGGAGCGGGCGGCGGCGGACGGCGACCTGGCCGAGGTCGCGCGGCTCAACTCCCGCTTCCACGCCGCGCTGATCGAGGCGTCCGGGAACCGGCGGCTGCCGGCGATGCTGACCTCGGTGATGCACGCGCCGCTGATCCTCGGCACGTTCCGCCGGTACGGCGCGGACGCGCTGGCCCGGAGCATGAACCACCACCGGGAGCTGGTCGCCGCCGTCGCCGCGGGCGACCCCGCGTGGGCCGAGTCGGTGATGCGGTCGCACATCCGCGCGGCGGCGGCCGAGCTCACCGCGGACGAGAGCGAGGAGACTTGAGCGACGACGCATCCCCCCGCCCCGGCGAGGCGCCCTCCGGACCCGGCGGCGCGGCCCCCGGCCCCCTCGGCGACCTGCGGGTCGTGGAGATGGGGCAGCTGCTGGCCGGGCCGTTCTGCGGGCAGCTGCTCGGCGACTTCGGCGCCGAGGTCGTCAAGGTGGAGCCGCCGGGCACCGGCGACCCGATGCGCGAGTGGGGCCGGGAGAAGCCGCACGGGCTGTCGCTGTGGTGGCCGATCCTCGCCCGCAACAAGAAGTCGGTCACGCTCGACCTGCGCACCCCCGAGGGGCAGGCGCTGGCGCGGCGCCTCATCGCGGGCGCCGACGTCCTGGTGGAGAACTTCCGCCCCGGCACCCTGGAGCGCTGGGGCCTGGCGCCCGAGGTCCTGCACGCCGACAACCCGCGGCTGATCATCACGCGGGTCACCGGGTACGGGCAGGACGGCCCCTACGCGCCCCGGGCCGGGTTCGGCTCGATCGGCGAGGCGATGGGCGGCATCCGGTACGTCACCGGCGACCCGGACCGGCCGCCGTCGCGCGCCGGGATCTCCCTGGGCGACGAGCTCGCCGGGACGTTCGCCGCGCTCGGCACGCTCGTCGCCCTGCACGCCCGGCAGCGGACCGGACGCGGGCAGATCGTCGACTCGGCGCTGTACGAGGCGGTGCTGGCGATGATGGAGTCGCTGATCCCGGAGTGGGAGATCGCCGGCTACCAGCGGGAGCGCACCGGCTCGGTGCTGCCGAACGTCGCGCCCAGCAACGTGTACCCGACCAAGGACGGCCCCGTCCTCATCGCCGCGAACCGCGACACGGTCTGGCGGCGGCTGGCCGCCCTCATGGGCCGTCCGGAACTCGCCGACGACGAGCGCTTCGCCACGCACGGCGCCCGCGGCGCCAACGCCGCCGAGCTGGACGGCCTCATCGCCGCCTGGACGGCCGAGCAGGAGTCGTCCGCGCTGCTGGAGCTGCTCCACGACAACGGCATCCCGGCGGGCCTGACCTACCGGGCCCGGGACATGCTCGCCGACCCGCACTTCAAGGCCCGCGAGGCGATCATCAGGATGGCGCATCCGGACTTCGGCGACTTCCCGATGCAGGGCGTCTTCCCCAAGCTGTCCGACACCCCCGGCGCGGTGCGCTCGGTCGGCCCGTCCCTCGGGCAGCACAACGCCGAGGTCTACGGGGCGCTCGGCCTGACCGATGAGGAGATCGAGGCCCTGGCCGCCGCCGGGACGATCTGAGGCGACGGCTCCGCCGGTGCGGCCCCGGCGCGCGAACCGCGGCCGGAGGAGGGGCGTTCAGGCCGGCGTGTCGGGGGGATGGGTGAGCATGCTCAAGCGGTCCCGGTCGGTGGTCTCGTCGAACTCGGTCCAGCGCCGCTCGTGGCCGGCGCGCAGGGTGGACGCCTGGGCGAAGGTGTGGTGGGAGGCCAGGTCCGCCAGCTCGGGGGCGTGACCGGCCAGGATCTCCCGGAACCGCTGCTCGGCGAGCTCGCCGAGCGAGTCGTAGATGGTCACGCACAGCCGCCGGGCCTCGGCGCGCGGCCAGTCGGGCGGCAGCAGTTCGGCGGGCAGGTCGGGGTCGAGGGTGGGGAACGCGCGCCAGTCCGTCATGACCGCGGTGCGCAGCCGCAGGGCGTCGGCGGGCGAGATGCCGGGCCGGGTGACGCGTTCGGCCTCCTTGCGGTATCTGCGGATGAACCGCAGGTACCGGTCCCGCAGGGCGCTGACGTCGAAGGCGCGCTCCAGCACCCGGTCGAAGCCCTCGTCGGCGACCTCGTCGGCCCGGAACACGGTGACCCCGCGCACCCCGAGCCTGCGGACGAGCGCGGCGACGTCGGCGGTCCGGTCGTGGGGGCTGACCCAGACGGCGTCGAAGAGCACGCCGAAGTGCATCAGGCGCAGCCCGTCGCGCAGGGCCCGCCGGGTGTCGCGCCGGTCCTCGGGCACCGAGAACATCACCACGGTCCACCGGCCGTCCCACGACGGCGTGGCCGCGCCGAACGTCAGCAGCCGCAGCATGTGCGCCACGATCACGTCGTGGGCGCGGGGCGGCAGCCCGTAGGCGGTGGTGCGGCCGACGCGGGAGCTGGTCAGCAGCCCCCGCGAGGCGACCCGGCGCAGGGCCGCGCGGGCGCCGGCCTCGGTGATGTCGAACTCGGCGAGCAGCCGGACCAGCGCCGCCGACGGGATGTGCTCCTGCCGCCAGAACCAGTAGTCGCCCAGCAGCGTCGTCAGCAGGCGCTGCGGCTCGGCTCCCTGCCTGCCCCGAGGCAGGGAGCCGGTCGTCGTCGGCGCGGTCACCCGGCGCCCCTCATCGTCGGTCCCCTCAGTCGGTGTAGGTGCCCCAGTCTCCGGCGTCCCATGTCCGGGCGGGCGCCGGTGAAGCGACTCGGGTGAACAGTACGTCGCCGGGCGCCGGGTCCGGGGCCTGTTCGGCCCGGCGGCGCAGGGCCTGCGGCGTCACCGCGGGCCAGCGGCCGGTGTCGATGCGCTCCAGCAGCACCGACAGCGCGGTGGCGCGTTCGGCGGTGCTGAACGTGCAGTGCCCGGCCCGGTTCACGAACGCCTGCCGCAGCAGCGCCCCGGACCCGGCCCGCGTCGCCGTCTCCCGGTAGGCGCGTTCGTCGGATACCGGCCCGGCCGGGTCGCCGACGGTGTGCAGGGTGAGCACCGGGTCGCGCAGCCTCCCGTCGTAGGTGATGAACCGTTCGGCGCGGGCCAGGGCGCGGGGGTCGGCGGCGATCTGGGGGGCGCGGGCGAGCCGGTCGAGGTCGGCGTCCAGGTCGGCCCCGGCCCGCCGGTAGACGGCCTTGATCGTCTTCTCCCGGCCGGAGGCGCGCAGCTGCCGCCGGTAGTCCACGCCGGTGTTCCACGAGGGGTTGCCGCCGAGGAACTGCTCGTAGGGGGCGCGGACGTGGGCGCCGACGGCGAACGGCAGCCCGGCGCTCCACCCGTCGATCAGCGCGTCCAGGTCGCCCGGGCCGGGTTCGGGCGACGCCGCGTCGTTCCACGCGGGCACCTGCGCGAACGCGGCGGCCAGCGCGAGCCGGGCCCGGCCCTGCGGGGTGGCCCCGGCGCGGCCGATCAGGTCGGTCAGGGCGGCCTGCTCGGCGGCGGGGTCGGCGATGCGCACCAGCGACAGCGGCGCGCCGGGGTCGACGAGCGTCTTGAGCGCCCACGCGGCGTCGAGCTTGGCGTTCCACATGCCCACGGTGCCGGCGCCGCCGCCGCACGCGGGCATCGCGCCGTCCACGAGGTGGCCGTAGTACTGGACGAAGCCGCGGGTCAGCAGCCCGCCCTGGGAGTCGCCCAGCGCCACGGTGCGGGCCGGCGCGCCCACCTTGTCGGCGAACACCGCACGGGTCGCGGCGATGTTGCGCAGGTCGGTGCTGAGCTGCCAGCCGGGCCGCGAGTCGGTTCCGGCGACCGCGAACCCCTGGCGGGTCACCCACTGCTGGAACGGCTCGTCGAGGCGCCCCCGGTTGGCGAGCAGCAGCAGGGTGCCGTCCCACTTGGGCGGGACGGTGATGACGTAGGCGGTGCCGTCGGCGTGCTCGCCGGTCAGTTCCCGCGGCGTCGCGGTGCCCGCGACGGCGGTGCCCGGCGCCAGCAGGGCGGTGACCGCGGCGAGGGCGGCGGTGGTCGCGCGGAGCCTCATCGGATGCCTCCGGGGACGTGCGGGCGCAGGAAGCGGTCGGGGGTGTAGCGGATGAACTGGGCGGTGCCCAGGTCCGGGTCCTCGGCGGCGAGGCGTTCGGCGAGGCGGCCCAGTTCGCGGGCGTCGGCGTCGTCGCTCCACCGGCCGGTCTTGACGCGGCGTTCCAGTGTCAGCGCGGTGGCGACGAGTTCGGCTCCGGTGTACTGGCAGTGCCCCGGCCTGTCGATGAACGCCTGCCGGAGCATCCGCCCGTCTCCGGCGCGCCTGACGGCGTCGGAGTAGGCGCGGGCCTGCGTGACGGTGGGGTAGTTGTCGCCGCGCTCGTGCAGGGTCAGGACGGGAACGTCCAGTTCGCCGCTGGGGGTGAAGTTGCGTTCCATGTAGGCGACCGCCTGCGGGTCGGCGGAGACGCGCGGGGCCCGGTCGAGGCGGGCCAGGTCGGCGTCCAGGTCGAGCCCGGCCTGCCTGTAGAGGGCCCTCACCTGTTCGGTACGGCCGGATGCCTTGAGCAGCTTGCGGTAGTCGACGCCGGTGTTCCAGGACATGCTGCCTCCCGCGCGCTGCTCCAGCGGGTAGCGCGGGGAGAACACGGTCGGCATGAACGCGGCGTACTGCTGGGCCTGCCGGCCGGCCCAGTCGTCGGCGGCGGGTTCGGGCGTCCCGGGCACCGACCAGGGCGAGATCTGGGCGAAGGCGGCGGCCAGGGCGATGCGCGCCCGGCCCGCCGGGGTCTGCTGGGCGGCGTCGAGGACGGCGCGGGCGGCTGCGGTGCTGCGCGTCTCCTCCTCGGCCGACGCCAGCCGGGTCAGCTTGAGGCCGGTGTCGCCGGGCGCCAGCAGGGTCTTGAACGCGAACGCCGCGTCGAGCGCCTGGTTGAGCATGGCGACCGGGCCGGCGACCGAGGCGCAGTAGGGCAGCGCGCCGTCGACCAGGTCGGGTCGGCGTTCGGCCAGGCCGGCGGCGATGTTGCCGCCCATCGACGAGCCCCACGCCAGCGTGGTCTCCGGCGTTCCGACGGCCTCGGCGAGGACGGCCAGCGTGGAGGCGGAGTCCCGCAGGGTCTCCTCGACGGCCCAGCCGTCGCCGTACGGACGTGTGCCGGCCAGGGCGTAGCCGTGCTCCAGCAGCCATTCCCGCGCGGCGGGGTTGCCGCCGAGCTCGGCGGGCCGCTGCTGCGGCCCGGCGCCCTGGCCGTAGCCGGGGCTGAACGACAGGACGGTGCCGTTCCAGTCGGCGGGGACCTCGATGGCGTAGGTCGCGCCGGTGGGGTGGACGCCGCGGAGGCCGATCGGGCCGTCCTTCGCGGCGGCGGGCGGGGCGGGGACGAGGGCGAGCGCGGCGGCTGCGGCGGCGGCTCCGGCGGCTCTCCGGAAGGGGGTGGGCATGTCCGGCTCCCAGGGGGTTTAAGGAGACGCTGATCGGACGATCGTCCGTTAAGAGCAGCACGTGATGTTCGGCAGGAATCCTACGGCCGTCACATAACTGTTGACAATGCCTCTTCACCTGCTTACTTTGAGCCGACCACCCCGTAGCGAGGGAGTCGCCGATGTTCCGGAAGACAGCCATGAGCGTGATCGCGGTCACCGCCGCGGCCGGCCTCGTCTCCGCCTGCGGCACCGGCCCCGGGGCGCGCGGCGCCGCGGGCAATGGCCGCCCCGACCAGCTGGTGTTCGCCGCCATCCCCTCCGAGCAGACCGACAACCTGCAGGCGGCCTTCGCCCCGATCGTCACCGCCCTGCAGAAGAACCTGGGCGTCCCGGTCGAGTTCCAGGCCGTGGCCAGCAACGCCGCCGTGGTCGAGGCGCAGGTCGCCAAGCGCGTGGACGTCGCCGTCTACGGGGCCTTCAGCTACTACCTGGCCCGCAGCCGCGCCGACGTGCGGCCGGTTGCCGTGCCCCTCCAGGCGCCCAAGGGCGCACCCGGCGCCTACGCCTACGGCGTGACCCGCGGCGACGACACCTCGATCACGTCGCTCGCGGACGTCAAGGGCAAGGACGTCTGCTTCACCGACCCCGGCTCCACCACCGGCTACCTCCAGCCGCTGGCCTCGATGAAGGAGGCCGGGGTGGACGCGACCAAGGACGCCAGGACCGTGTTCACCAAGGGCCATGACACCGCGGTCGCCTCGCTGCTGGCCGGCGACTGCGACATCGCGTTCGTCGGCGACGTGTTCATCGACACCCTGCTGCCGGCCCGCGGCCAGCTCAAGCCCGGCCAGGTCCGCAAGGTGTGGACCTCGCCGCTCATCCCGGGGCCGCCCGTCGTGGTCGGCACCTGGCTGCCGCAGGACATGCGCGACAAGATCGCCAAGACGGTGACCGGGCTGACCGCCACCGGCGCGGCCTCCGCCGGACTGTGCAAGGGCAAGGAGATCAAGGGCCCGGCGTCCTGGGGCGACCAGGCCGGCGCCACGGCCTGCCCGCTCGGTTCGTCCAACGCCTGGACCTTCGTCGCGGCCGACGACGGCACCTACCGGCCGATCGCCCGGATCTGCGAGGTCACCAAGGCCGACGTCTGCACTTCCGGCGACTGAGGAGGCCGACATGACCAACACCGGTGGCGGGGCGGTGCTCGACCTCGCCGGGATCGTCAAAGGCTTCGGCGGCGGCGCCGTGCTCGACGGCATCGACCTGACCGTTCCGCGGGGCCAGTTCGTCGCGCTGGTCGGCCCGTCGGGCGCCGGCAAGTCGACCCTGCTGCGGCTGGTCAACGGGATGCACCTGCCCGACCGCGGCACCGTCCGCACGCTCGGCGCCGACCCCGCCGGCTGCTCGCGCCGCGAACTGCGGGCGCTGCGCGCCCGGGTGGGGTTCGTCTTCCAGCAGTTCGGCCTGGTCGGCCGGCTGTCGGCGCTGGAGAACGTGCTCATGGGGGCGCTGGCCACGCTGCGCTGGCCCCGCTACGGCGTGATGACCTACCCGCGCGCCCTGCGGGAACGCGCGGTGGAGCAGCTGGACCGGGTCGGCCTGGCCGACAAGCGCTTCCAGCGCTGCGACACGCTGTCGGGCGGGCAGCAGCAGCGGGTCGCCGTGGCCCGGACGCTGCTGCAGAGCCCGGAGCTGATCCTGGCCGACGAGCCGGTCGCCTCGCTGGATCCGGCCGCCAGCGTGCTGGTGCTCGACACCCTCAAGCGGATCAGCGCCGAGGACGGCATCTCCGTCGTGTGCAGCCTCCACCAGATCGACCTGGCGCTGTCCACGGCCGACCGGGTGGTGGCGCTGCGGTCGGGGCGGATCGTGCTGGACGAGCCCGCCGCCGCCCTGTCGGAGGAGCGGCTGCGGGCCGTCTACCGGAAGGCGGGCGCCCGTGCCGACTAGCACCGGACAGGCCGTGCGGGCCGAGCGGAAGGCCGCGGGGCCGGGGCCGCTGCGCCCGCCGCTGGGCGCCCGCACCGTCGTCGCGGCCGGGCTGCTCGCCGCCGCCGCGGCCGTCACCTGCGTGACGTTCTGGTGGATCGGCCTGTCGCCGCTGACGCTGGCCGCCGGGCTCGGCGACACGCGGCGGCTGCTGGAGCGGATGCTGCCGCCGGAGTTCCCGGCCGCCGGCGACATCGTCTCGCTGGTCGTCGAGACCCTGCTGATCGCGGTGGCGGGCACCGGGCTGGCGGCGCTGGCCTCGGTGCCGCTGGCCTTCGCCGCCGCGCACACCCGGCCCGGCCGCGGCGCGGCCCGGCGGATCGCCCGGCTGGTCATCGTGCTGACCCGGGCGGTGCCGACGCTGGTGTTCGCGATCCTGTTCGTCCGGGCGTTCGGTCTGGGGCCGCTGGCCGGGGCGCTGGCGGTCGCGGTGCACTCGGTCGGCATGATCGCCAAGCTGCTGGCCGACGCGATCGAGGAGGCCGACCCGGTCCCGGCCGAGGCGGTCCGCGCCTGCGGGGCCCGCGAGTCGCAGGTGGCCCTGTCCAACGTGCTGCCGCGCGTGCTGCCCGCACTCGTCGCCGTCGTCCTGTACCGGCTCGACATCAACATCCGGGCGTCGGCGGTGCTCGGCGTGGTCGGCGCCGGCGGCATCGGGGTGGCGCTGCAGACCGCGCTGGGCAGCCTGGCCTACCGGCGCGCGGCGGGCGTCATCTGCGTGATCATCGTGCTGATCCTGCTGCTGGAGCTGCTGTCGGTGGCGATCCGCCGGCGCGGCGGGCAGGACCGGCCGGCCGGGTCCGCGGCGCTGCCCGCCGGGCGGCGCGCCCACGACGTCGGCTGGGACCGCGACCGGGTGCTGCGGTTCGCCGGGTCGGGCACCGCCGCGGCGGTCTTCCTGGCCTCGCTGTGGTCGCTGGACCTCAGCCTGGACCGGCTGGCCGGCGCCTGGCCGAACGTGCGCGCGATGCTCACCGGGATGTGGCCGCCGGCGTTCTCCGGCGAGATCCTCATGGGGGTGCTGGAGAGCCTGCTCATGGCGCTGGGCGCCGCGTCCGTCGGCGCGGTGGGCGGGCTGGCGGCGGCCCTGCTCACCGCGACCGGCGTCGCCCCCTGGCGCCCGCTGGCGGCGGTGGTCCGCGCCCTGGTGGTGGTCATGCGGGGCATCCCCGACCTGGTGTACGCGCTGCTGTTCGTGGCGGCGCTGGGGCTCGGCCCGTTCGCCGGGTTCCTGGCCCTGTGGATCTCCTGCACCGCGCTGGCCGCCAAGTTCTTCACCGACGCCCTGGAGCGGCTCGACCCGGTCCCGCACGAGGCGCTGACCTCGGTCGGCGCCAGTCGGCCGCAGGCGTTCACCGCCGGGATCTGGCCGCAGTTCGTGCCGTCGTTCACCGGCAACGGCCTGTTCGTCGCCGATCTGGCGCTGCGCGAGTCGATCGTGCTGGGCATCGTCGGCGCGGGCGGCGTCGGCTACCTGATGCAGGAGTCCATCGCCACCCTGCGCTACGACGTCACCTGCGCCATCGTCATCGCGATCGCCGTCGTCGTCTACGGCATCGAGGCGCTCGCCCGCCTCGCCCGCCGCCACCTGCTGTGACCCCCGCCGCAAGAAGGAAGCCCGAGGAAGGAAGCGATGCGCGCCGAACGCCCGTCCGACTGGGATCCCCGCCTCCCGGAGACCTTCGACAGCTCCCACGAGGTCTACGCCGACCTGCGGCGGCGCTGCCCGGTGCCGTGGAGCGACGCCTTCGGCGGCTTCTGGGCGGTGACCCGCTACGACGACGTCGTGCGGGTCGCCCGCGACAGCGGCACGTTCAGCACCGCCGTGCAGAACGTCGTCCCGCACGTGCCGCGCAGCGCCCGCCGGCCCCCGCTGCACTTCGACCCGCCCGAGCACGGGGTCTACCGGGCCCCGCTGGACCGGGTGATGCGGCGGGCCGCGGTGCGCCGCCTGGCGCCCGCCTTCGCCGAGGCGGCGCGCGAGCTGCTGCGTCCGATGCTGGAGCGCGGCGGCGGCGACTACTCCGCCGAGTTCGCGCTGCCGTTCGCCGCCCACTGCTTCGCGCTGTTCCTGGGCCTGCCGGTCGAGCGGGTGCTGGAGATCCGCCGCATCGGGGTGGAGTACAGCTTCGCCATCCAGGACATGGACCGGCCCCGCATCAGGGCGGCCAGCGACGAGCTGTACGGCATCGCCCGCCGGATCGTCGACGAGCGCCGCCGCGACCCCGGCGACCCGGACACCGACATGGTCACCAGCCTGCTGGAGGCCGCCCGCGACCCGGACCGCCCGATCCCCGACGACCTCGTGGTCGGGACGGTCCGGCAGACCATCGTCGCGGGCATCGGCGCCCCGCACGCCGTGCTCGGCAGCGCCGCCGTGCACCTGGCCCGCGACCCGGACCTGCAGCGGCGGCTGCGGGAGCGGCCCGACCTGCTGCCGGGCGCCGTCGAGGAGCTGCTGCGGCTGTACGCCCCGTACCGGGTGTTCGCCCGCACCGCCACCCGCGACGTCGAGCTCGGCGGCCGGACGATCCGCGCCGGCGAGCCGGTCACCATGCTGTTCCCCTCGGCCAACCGGGACGAGGCCGTCTTCGCCGACCCCGACCGGCTCGACCTGGACCGGCGGCCCAACCGCCACCTGGCGTTCGGCCGGGGCGCCCACCGCTGCCCCGGCGCGGCCATGGCCAGGCTGGAGATGGCCGCCGCGCTGCGGGCCCTGCTGGGCGGCACGACCGGCTTCGCCCTCGACGGCGAGGTGACGATGTTCAACTGGCTGGAGTTCGGCCCGAGGTCGGTGCCGCTGCGCCTCGCCGCGGCCGGCGGGTGACGCTCAGGACAGGGCGTGCCAGGCGTTGGACAGGGCCTGCCGGAACTGCTCCACCTGCCGGGGGGTGAGGTCGCCGAGCATGCGCTCCTCCAGGCGGCGGACCGGCTCGGCGAGGTCGGCCAGCAGGTCCCGTCCGGCGTCGGTGAGGTGGATGAGCAGTTCCCGGCGGTTGGCGGGGTTGCGCTCGCGGCGGATCAGGCCGCGGCCCTCCAGCGCGCGCACCATGTCGGCCATGGACTGGGCGGTGACGAACGAGTCGCGGGCGAGCTGGGCCGCCGACAGGCCGTCGTGCCGGTCCAGCACGGTCAGCGCGGTGTACTGCAGCGCGGTGACGCCCGCGGGCCGCACCAGCTCCTCCAGGCCCGAGCGGACCGCCAGTTCCAGCCGTTTGACCATGTAGAGCAGCGAGGGCGGCGCCTTGACGGGCGTCTGGTGCGCCTCGGCGCCGGACGTGCGGTGCTGGTCTGCCGGGGTGGTGGTCATCTTCGGTGTGCTCCCTGGTCGCGCCGGTCGGTGCGCGGTGCTGCCGCTATCAGGATCCTGCCACCGACCACGAATCGACGATTGACAGGAAACCTGTCGGACACAACACTGTCAATCGGCAGGATTCCTGTCGATTTTTCATCGGGAGAAGGACGGAGACATGGAGCTGAACGGCAAGGTCGCGATCGTCACCGGGAGCGGGCGCGGCCTCGGCCTGGCCTACGCGCGGGCGCTGGCCGCCGCGGGCGCGGCGGTGGTGGTCAACGACGTGGACGCGCAGGCGGTGGACGCCGCGGTGGAGCAGATCACCGCGGCGGGCGGCCGGGCGGCCGGCGCGGTGGCCGCGGTCGGCGAGACGGCGGCGGCCGAGGAGCTGGTCGCGACGGCGGTGCGCGCGTTCGGACGGCTGGACGTGCTGGTCACCAACGCCGGCATCCTGCGCGACCGGGTGCTGTGGAAGATGACCGACGAGGACTTCGACGCGGTCGTCAAGGTGCACCTGCGCGGCACGTTCACCTGCGCCCGGGCGGCGGCGGTGCGGATGCGCGAGCAGGGCGAGGGCGGGCGGATCATCCTCATCGGCTCCCCCGCCGGGCAGCGCGGCAACTTCGGCCAGACCAACTACGCGGCGGCCAAGGCCGGCATCGCCGCGATGGCCCGCACGTGGGCGCTGGAGCTGGCCAGGTCGGGCATCACCGTCAACGCCGTGGTGCCGGTCGCGGCCACCGAGATGACCAAGACCATCCCGGCGTTCGCCCCGTTCATCGCCGAGTCCGAGCGCACCGGCGCGCCGCTGCCGAAGTGGCTGCGCAGGGACGAGGGCCTGGGCACGGTCGAGGACGTCGCCGGGCTGATCACGTTCCTGGCCTCCGACGCCGCCAAGGACGTGACCGGGCAGGCGATCGGCATCGGCGGGGACCGGCTGGCGCTGTGGGCGCACCCGAAGGAGAAGGCGGTGGCGTTCGCCGACGGCGGCTGGAGCGCCGAGGCGATCGCCGCGCAGTGGCACACGGGCGTGGGCGCCGAGCCGGAGACCTACGGCATCCCCGCCCCCGACGTCCCGGAGGCCGCGAAGTGAGCGGGTCCGCGATCGACGTCGACGCGCTGGTCGCCATCGACGTGCACACCCACGCCGAGATCTCCGGGGACGGCCACCGGTCGCTGAGCCCGGAGCTGTTCGGCGCCTCCGCCGAGTACTTCAAGGCGCAGGGGCACCGCCAGCCCACCATCGCGGAGATGGCCGCCTACTACCGCGAGCGGAAGATGGCGGCGGTGGTGTTCACCGTGGACGCCGAGCACGCCACCGGGTGGCCGCGGATCTCCAACGAGGAGGTCGCCGAGAGCTGCGCCGAGCATCCCGACGTGCTGATCCCGTTCGCCGGCATCGACCCCTGGAAGGGAAAGGCGGGCGTGCAGGAGGCCCGCCGGCTGGTCGAGCGGTACGGGGTGCGGGGGTTCAAGTTCCACCCCAGCATCCAGGGCTTCTCCCCCAACGACCCGATGGCCTATCCCCTGTACGAGGCCATCGAGGAGCTGGGCGCGATCGCGCTGTTCCACACCGGGCAGACCGGCATCGGCGCCGGGGTGCCGGGGGGCGGCGGCATCCGGCTCAAGTACTCCGACCCGATGCTCGTCGACGACGTCGCCGCCGACTTCCCCGGACTGCGGATCATCCTGGCGCACCCGTCGTTCCCCTGGCAGGACGAGGCGCTGGCGGTCGCCGTCCACAAGCCCACCGTCCACATCGACCTGTCGGGCTGGTCGCCCAAGTACTTCCCGCCGCAGCTGGTGCGGTACGCCAACAGCCTGCTCAAGGACAAGGTGCTGTTCGGCTCGGACTACCCCGTCATCACCCCCGACCGCTGGCTGGCCGACTTCGACAAGCTCGACATCAAGCCCGAGGTCCGCCCAAAGATCCTCAAGGACAACGCCGCCCGGCTGCTCGGCCTGACCACGCACTGAAGGAGACCCCATGCTCACCGTCAACGGACTCGACGAGATCAAGGCCCTGGCGGGCAAGGACCTCGGGCACAGCGACTGGCTGGAGATCACCCAGGAGCGGGTGGACACCTTCGCCGACGCCACCGACGACCACCAGTGGATCCACGTGGACGCCGAGAAGGCCGCGCAGGGGCCGTTCGGCGGCACCATCGCCCACGGCTACCTGACCCTCTCGCTCGTCATCCCCCTGTTCGGCGCCCTGCTCGACATCCGGGGCACGGCGATGAGCATCAACTACGGCCTGGAGAAGGTCCGCTTCCCCGCCCCGGTGCGCGTCGGGTCACGGATCCGGCTGGGCGCCAAGGTCGCCTCCGTCGAGGGCGTGCCCGGCAACGGGGTGCAGATGCTGTGCGACTTCACCGTCGAGATCGAGGGCTCGGACAAGCCCGCCTGCGTCGCCCGCACCGTCTACCGCCACTATTTCTGACCGGCGCGGCTGACCGGCACGGCTGACCGGCGCGGCTGACCGGCGCGGCTGACCGGCGCGGCGGCGGCCGCGCCGGACCGCCCCGGCCGCGCGGGACACGGCGCCTGATTGTTCGTTGAATCACATGAAAGGTAGATCATCTCTTGACAAGCCCATAATGACCCCATACCCGGCGCTATCTAGGATGAAAGGGTGGAAAATAACGTTGAAATAGAGCGGATCGTCGATATGGCGACGAAGTTGTTCGCGGAAATGGGGTATGACGGCACGTCACTCGGAATGGTCGCCGACGCGCTGGGCGTCCCGGTCTCGGCGGTCACCGCGGCGGCCGGGACCAAGCGGCAACTGTATCTGACGGTGATGCGGCGCGCCTTCGAGGCCGAGTGGGCGACCCTGAAGGCGGCGGTGGACACCTGCCCGTCGGACCGCCGCTGCGTGCACCACATCGCCGACGCCTATCTCGACTTCCACGTCGCCCATCCCTACGTCCGGGCGCTGTGGGCGCACCGCTGGGTGGCCGACGCCGCCGACATCGTGGACCTGGAGGACCGCTATCCCCGGCCGCTGTTCCGGCTGGTGGCGAAGCGGACCCGGGACGCGGTCCCCGACGGCGTCAACGTCTATTGGATGCTGGGCATGATGGTGTGGACCGTGCACGGCTTCCTCGGGTCCGGCGTGCTCGCCCGGCGCAGCGGAATGCTGCGCACCGACCATCCGAAGGTGGTGCGCGATTTCCGGGCCCATCTGCATTTGATGCTCGAAGGGATGATGACCGCCCAGCGCTGAACCGGGACCGCCCTGGGCGGGGCGTCACGGGTTCTTCAGCGTCACGGGTTCTTCAGCGTCACGGGTTCTTCAGCGTCACGGGTTCTTCAGGAGCGCCTTGGCGGTGTCGGCGTCGGTGATGAGGATGTTGATCCAGGCGCCGCGGGCCGCCCCGCGGATGGCGGCGACCTTGGCCTCGCCTCCGGCGACGCCGATCCGGCGGTCCACCGCGCGCAGCTGGTCGGGTTCGATGCCGATGATGCGGTCGTCGAAGTCGGCGTTGACGGGACGGCCCTCGGCGTCGAAGTAGCGGGTGCAGACGTCCCCGACGGCGCCGAGCTCCTCGAGCTGGCGCTTGTCCTCCGGCGTTATCGCGTTGCCCGACCGGCGCAGCAGCGGCGACGGCTCCAGGGTGCCGATGCCGACGAGGGCGAGGGTGAGCCGCCCCCACGACTGCATGACCTCGGCGACGTCCGGCTCCTTCGACAGCAGGTCGCGCAGCTCGCGGCTGTGCACGAGCGCGGCGCAGGGGGCGAAGACCGGCCGGGCCCCGGTGAGCTCGGCGAGCCGGCTGGTCAGCCGGGTGGCGTGCAGCTGCACCTCGGGGCTGCCCGATCCGCCGACGATCTGGACGACCTCGTGGGCGACGGAGTTGGTCTTGGCGGGCATGACGTTGACCGCCTCCAGGAGGGTGGCGCTCCAGGAGGAGATCCCGATGACGTCGCCGCCCTTGAGGGTGGCGTCGAGATAGGTGGCGGTGGCGGCCGCGAGCGCGGGGATGACGTCGGTTCCGGCGCCGCCGGCGTCGGCGACGACCGCGTCGCGCAGCCCGTACTCCTTGACGAGGGCCTCTTCCAGCTCGGCGTGCACGCCCTCGGGCGACACCACGACCGTGCGGACGACGGAGCGGTCGGCCGCCTCCTTCAGCAGGCGGGACACCCGCGCCTGCGACATGTTGAGCCGCTCGGCGATCTCGGGTTGCCGGAGCCCTCGCTCGTGGTACATGCGCGCCACCTTGACCAGCAGCCGAAGGTGGTCGGGGCTGGGCGTCGATGCGGTCACCACGGGTTGGCAGCTCCTCACGCGGGCGCCGGGGGGCGCTCAGTTGGCATGGTAGACACTGGGACGGCCGGGGGCGAGGGCCCGGCGGGCGCGCCCGCCCCCGGCCGGTTTTCGCGTCAGAGTCTGGCAAAGACGCCGAACTGATCGGCGTTGGACCTGTCGACGAGTTCGCAGTCGATCGACTGCTTCTCCGGCTGCCCGGTCGAGCCGGTCTTGATGAACCTGTCGGCCTGCTCGACGGCCCGCTGGGCGCCGAGCGCGGCGGGCTGCAGCGCGGTGGCGTACATGGCCCCCGCCTTGATCTGCGCGATGGCGTCGGGGCTGCCGTCGAAGCCGACCACGACCACGTCGGTCTTCTTCGCGGCCTTCAGCGCGGCGACCGCGCCCACGGCCATGGTGTCATTGCCGGCGATCACGCCCTGGATGTCGGGGTTGCGCTGCAGGATGGTCTCCATCTTGGAGAAGGCCTCCTGCTGGTCCCAGTTGGCGGTCTGCTGGGCGACGCGCTTCATGTCGGGGTACTGGGAGATGACGTCGTTGAAGCCCTTGGAGCGGACGCCGGCGTTGGTGTCGGACTCCTTGCCGGTCAGCTCGACGTAGTTGCCCTTGCCCTTCATCGCCTTGACGAACGCCTGCGCGGCGAGCTGGGCGCCCTGGGCGTTGTTGGAGACGATCTGGGCCTTGGCGATGCCGGTCTTGTTGATCTCACGGTCGATCAGGAAGACCGGGACGCCGGCGTCGGTGGCCTTCTGCACGGGGCCGATCGAGGCGTCGGCGCCGGCGTTGTCGAGGATGATCGCGGCGGCCTTGCGGGAGATGGCGGCGTCGATCAGCTCGCTCTGCTTGTTCGGGTCGTCGTCGTGCGAGGCGACCGAGGTCTGGTAGCCGAGGCTCTCGGCCTTCTTCTTCGCCGCTTCGGCCTCGGCCTTGAAGAAGGGGTTGTCGTGCGACGGCGTGATGATCGCGATGAGGTTGCCGCCGGACTTGCCGCCGGACGCCTCGGCCGATCCGGAGTCGTCGGACGACCCGCAGGCGGTCAGGCTCAGGGCGCCGGCGGCGAGGACCGCGGCGGCCCGGATCACCAGGCGACGGTTGGGGTGGGACATTGCTGCTCCTAATCACATGGCCGCTGGGCCGTTGGGGTGGGTTTCCCGCACGGGGCGGGTGAAGCGGGACTCAGGTGGTCTTCGCCGCGGCGTCGGCGGGGTCGTCCGCCTCGGCCGCGGCGGGCTTGCCCGCCGCGGCGTCGTCGTCCGTCGTGGCGACGGCGACGGCCGAGACGGTGGCGCGGCGGCGCTGGAAGCGCTGCTGGCTCTGGTCGAGGATGACCGCGACGACGATCACGGTGCCCTTGATGAAGATCTGCCAGAAGGTGGAGACGCCGAGGATGACCAGGCCGTCGGCGAGGAAGCCGATGACGAACGCGCCGACGAGGGTGCCGCGGACGTTGCCGCGGCCGCCGGACAGGGCGGCGCCGCCGATGACGACGGCCGCGATGGCGTTGAGTTCGTAGCTGTCCCCGGCCTGCGGGGCGGCGGAGGTCAGCTCGGAGGCGATGATGACGCCGGCCATGGCGGCGCAGGCGCCGGAGACCATGTAGACGACGGTCTTGACCCTGCGGACGGGCACGCCGGTCAGCTCGGTGGCCCGCTCGTTGCCTCCGGTGGCGTACAGCCAGCGGCCGAACGGGGTGGAGCGCAGCAGGAGCGCGACGGCGGCCGCCAGGATGACCATGATCCAGATGGCCACCGGCAGCCCGAGGGGGCGTCCGCTGCCGATCCAGCCGAAGCCGGTGTTGCCGGTGGCGGGGTCCCCGGCCAGGTCGGGGTAGGTGGTGCCGTTGGAGATGAGCAGGGCGGCGCCGCGGGCCACGTACAGCATGCCGAGCGTCGCGATGAACGGCGCCACGTTGAACCGGGTCACCAGGATGCCGTTGACCGTGCCGACGAGCGTGCCGACGGCGATGCACAGCACCACCACGGCCCACACCGGCGGGTAGGCGATGACGCCGAAGAACCCCAGGTGCACGCCCTGCAGCAGTTCGCCGGCCACGACGCCCGACAGGCCGACGATCGAGCCGACGGACAGGTCGATGCCGCCCTTGAGGATGACCAGCAGCATGCCCAGCGCCAGCACGGCGTTGATGGCCACGTGCTTGGTCATCGTGATGAGGTTGTCGACGGTGAGGAAGGAGTCGGACAGCAGGCTGAACACGACGATCAGCACGCCGAGCGCGATGAACGCCCGGAGTTCGAAGACCGCGTTCAGCGTCTTGAGCCGGCGGGCCTCGGCGGCGGCCCGGCGGTGCCGCCGGGCGGCGGTCGCGTGGTCGTGGGTCAGGGTGTCGGTCATGTCACGCCCCCTGCTGGAGGTCGGCGCCGTCGGCCAGGCTCATCAGCCGGTCGCGGGTGATCTCGCCCGCGCGCAGGTCGGCGACCAGGCGGCCGCGGACCAGGACGAGCAGGCGGTCGGGGATGTTCAGCGCCTCTTCGGTCTCGGATGTGGTGAACAGGACGGCCAGGCCGCGTTCGGCCTGGCGGGCCATCAGCTCGAAGACGTCGGCCTTGGCGGCCACGTCCACGCCGCGGGACGGTTCGTCCAGCAGCAGCACGCGGGGGTCGGTCATCAGGGCCCGGCCGATGACGACCTTCTGCTGGTTGCCGCCGCTGAGCGAGCCGATCGGCGCGTCCGGCCCGGCGGCCTTGACGGTGACGTCGCCGATCATCGAGGTGACGGCGGCGCGTTCGGCGCCGCGGTTCACCAGCAGCCCGCGCAGGAACCGGGTCAGCGCCGCCAGGGACAGGTTCTGGCCGACGCTCATCGTCTGGACGAGGCCGTCGCGCTGGCGGTCCTCGGGGACCAGCACCAGCCCCGCGCCGATGCGCTGCCGGATCGACCCGGTGACCGGCTCGCCGTGCAGGCGCACCTGCCCGGCGGCGGCGGGCAGCCGCCCGGCCAGGCATTCCAGCAGTTCGGTGCGGCCGCTGCCCATCAGCCCGTAGATGCCGACGGTCTCCCCCGCGCGGATGGTGAACGACACGTCGTCGACGGCGAGCCGGTCGGGGTTGCCGGGGTCGGCCACCGACAGGCCGTCGACCTCCAGGGCGACCGGGCCCGGGTGCGGGTCCCGCTCGGGGAACAGGTCGTCCTGTTCGCGTCCGACCATGGTGCGCACGACCCACGCCAGGTCCACGTCGGCGGCGGTCGCGGTGGCGACCAGGGAGCCGTCGCGCAGGACGGCGACGTCGTCGGCGATGTCGAGCGCCTCCTCCAGGTGGTGGGAGATGTAGATGACCGCCACGCCCTCGGCGGTCAGCTCGCGGATGACCTGGAAGAGCACCTCGACCTCGGGGGCGCTCAGCGCCGAGGTCGGCTCGTCCATGATCAGGATGCGGGCGTCCTGGAGCAGCGCGCGGGCGATCTCGACCAGCTGCTGCTGCCCCAGCCGCAGGTCGCCGACCGGCCGGCCGGGGGCGAGGGTGCCGTCCAGGCGGCGCAGCACGGCGGCGGCCAGCGACCGCTCGGCGGACCCGTCGAGCAGGACGCCGCCGCGGGTGCGCTCCCGGCCCAGGAACAGGTTGTCCTGGATGTTCAGGTTCGGGCAGAGGCTCAGTTCCTGATGGATGATCGAGACGCCCTGGTCGGCCGCCTCCCGGGCGCTGCCGAAGACGACCGGCCGGCCGTCGAGCTCGACCCGCCCGGTGGTGGGCTGCTCGACCCCGCTGAGGATCTTCATCAGGGTCGACTTGCCGGCGCCGTTCTCCCCGAACAGCACGGTGACGCGTCCGGGGGCGATGTCGAGGGAGACGCCCTTGAGCGCCTGCGTCCCGCCGTAGACCTTGGTGACGTCCACGGCGCGCAGCACGGGCGGGGCCGGTGCGGTGGCGGCGGCCGCGGGCCGTTCGGGTGCGGTGGTCATGACGCCGCCTTGATGGAGACCGGGGTGACGGTGAGGACGTCCGGGGTGAGCGGGGTCATCGCGCCCACCACGGTGACCTTCTTGTCCTTGAGGGCCTCGACGTCGAGCGAGGCCAGCACCTTGGCCTTGACCTGGTTGTTGAGGGCGGTGCCGGCGTCGGCGTACTCCACCTGGTTGGTGAACTGGCCGAACTTGATGAACCCGACGGCGTCGCGCAGGGCGGTGCCGTTGACGGCCGGGCCGATCTGGACCGAGACCCGGGCGTCGTCCAGGTCGGGCACGTCGACCCGCAGGAGTCCGTTCTCGGCCTCCTTGGCGGTTCCGGTGAGGGAGACGGCGTAGCTGTAGGGGCCGGTGCCCTCCCGGTTGCCGTACTTCTGGCCCGCCGCGTCGGAGTCGGCGGCGATGGCCTTGTGCAGGGTGACGATGTCGACGGCCTTCTGCTGGATCGCGGGCACGACCTTGGACTCGTAGTTCTCCGCGCCGAACTCGGCCGCGTCGAACTTCTGGGCCCGGCCCGCGGGCTCGGCGTCGTCCGAACGGTAGGTCGTGTCCAGCAGGATCGCACCGATCAGCACGATCAGCGCGACCAGGCAGATGCGGCCGAGCGTGAACGGGCCGTGGCGGCGCGCGGCGCTCCCGCCGGCCCGCCGTGCTTGTCCGATTGTTGTCATGACGTTCTCTCCGGTGGGCGTGCGCCGAGTTCTCGGGCGGCCGCGAGACGCCGCCGCCACAGGGCCACGGCGCGGCCGCGTTGCTCCTCGCTCCAGGAGGGGGTGAAGACCTCCAGGCCGGTGTCGGCGCGGCGTTCCAGGTCCGGCATGGTCCACCAGTTCAGGACCAGTCCGGCGAGGTCGGCCGCGCCGCCCGCGGACAGCTGGTGGTGGCGGCTGCGGGCGACCTCGACGCCGGCGAGGTCGGCCTGCAGCCGCATGAGGGCGGTGCTGCGGGCCAGGCCGCCGTCGGCGACGACGCGGCGCACCCTCGGCATCGCGGCGAGCACGTCGTCGACCTGGTGGGCGACCGATTCCAGCGCGGCGCGGGCGAGCTGCGCGCGGCCGGTGCCGAAGTCGAATCCGGCCAGCACCGGCACGGCCCGGGGGTCCCACCAGGGCGCGCCGAGCCCGCCGAACGCGGGGACGAGCGTGACGCCGCCCGCGTCGGCCTCCGCCGCCATCTCCACGACCCGGTCGGCGGGGACGTCGAGCAGTTCGGCCAGCCAGGTCAGGGTGCGTCCGCTGGAGCGGATGTTGGCCTCGTGCGCGAACGTCACCTCCTTGACCGACCAGGCGATGGTGTCGCACACCGCCCCGTCCGCCCCGGGGGCGTCGGCTGCGGTCATGACGGACGAGCCGGTGCCGTAGGTGACCTTGACGACGCCGCGCCGCCAGCCGGCGTGCGCGAACAGCGCGGCGTGGGAGTCGCCCAGCACGGCCAGCACCGGCACGCCCGCGGGCAGCGGGGACAGGTCGCGGGCCGCCCCGAACGGGCCGGTGGAGGAGACGACGTCCGGCAGCGCCGCCCGCGGCACGTCGAACAGCTCCAGCAGCTCGGCGTCCCAGTCCCCGCCGCGCAGGTCCAGCAGCTGGGTGCGGGAGGCGTTGCCGATCTCGGTGACGAAGGCGCCGGTCAGCGAGGTCAGCAGCCACGCGTCCACGGTGCCGAGCCGCAGCTCGCCCCGCCGGGAACGGTCCCGTCCGGGGTCGTGCTCGTCGAGCAGCGCCGCCATCTTCAGCGCCGAGAACATCGGGTCGAGGGGCAGCCCGGTCCGCCGCCGGACGAGGTCGGCGTGCCCGGCGCGGGCCAGTTCGGCCGCCCGGGGGGCGCCCCGCCGGTCCTGCCAGCTGACCAGCGGGGCGACCGGCCGTCCGGTCGCGGCCTCCCACAGCACCACCGACTCGCGCTGCGTGCTCAGCCCGATCCCGGCGACCGCTGCCGGATCGACCCCGTCCGTGCAGGCGGCGACGGCGGCGCGGACACTGGCCAGCACTTGCGCGGCGTCCTGCTCCACCAGCCCCGGGCCCGGATGGCGCACCGACACCGGGGCGCTCGCCTGCGCGGCGATGTTCCCGGCCGAGTCCACCAGCAGCGCCTTGGTGGAGCTGGTGCCCTGGTCGATCGCCAGCACGAACGGTCCCATCAGGCCCGTCCCAGCGCCTCGCGCGCGGCCGCGGCGATCCCGGTCGCGTTGAGACCGAAGTGGTCGAGCAGGAACGCGGTGCCGCCCGTCGGCGCGAACGCGGGGACCCCCAGCATCCGCACCGGCACGGGGCGGTGCTCGGCGACGACCTTGGCGACCGCGGCGCCCAGCCCGCCGGAGACCAGGCCCTCCTCCGCCGTGACGATGGTGCCGGTCTCCTCGGCGGCGGCCACCACCTCGGCGACGTCCAGCGGCTCGACGAAGGTCATGTTCACCACGCGGGCGGCCACCCCGCCCGCGGCCAGCAGCTCGGCGGCCTCCAGGGCGCGGGAGACCATCGTGCCGATCGCGATCAGGGTGACGTCGCCGCCGTCGCGGAGCCGGACGGCCCGGCCCTCGCGGAACGGCGCGTCGGCGGGCGTCACCTCGGGCACCTTGAACCGCGGGATGCGGATGTAGGAGGGGCGCCCGCACTCGGCGGCCCAGCGGACGGCGTCGCGGGTCTGCCGGGGGTCGGCGGGCACGACGATCCGCAGGCCCGGGACGGCCCGCATCCACGAGATGTCCTCGATGGAGTGGTGGGTCGGGCCGAGCTCGCCGTAGGCCATCCCCGGGCTCTGCCCGCACAGGACGACGTGCCGTTCGCTGTAGGCGACGTCGGCCTTGATCTGCTCCAGGGCGCGGCCGGTGAGGAAGGGCGCGGCGGCCGACGCGAACGGGATGAATCCGGCGTTGGCCAGCCCGGCCGCCACGCCGACCATGTCCTGCTCGGCGATGCCGACGTTGATGAGCCGGTCGGGGAACTCCTCGCGGAACTTCACCAGATTGCTGGACCCGACCGAGTCGTTGCACACCGCCACCACGCGTTCGTCGGCCCGGGCCAGGGCCGCCAGCTCGTCGGCGAAGTCGGCGCGGCAGTCGAACGTGGGGGCCTGTTCGGCGACGGCGGTCATCCGGCCAGCTCCGCCAGGGCCAGCCGGAACTGCTCGTCGGTGGGCACCTTGTGGTGCCATTCGACCCGGTCTTCCATGAACGACACTCCCTTGCCCTTGATCGTGTTGGCCACGACGGCGACCGGGCGGCCCGTCGTCGACGGTTCCAGCGCCTGCTTGATCGCCGCGTGGTCGTGGCCGTCGATGACCCGCGTCTCCCAGCCGAAGCTCGCCCACTTGGCGTCCAGCGGCTCCAGCGCCTTGGTGTCCTCGGTGCGGGCGCCCTGCTGCAGCCGGTTGCGGTCGACCACGGCCGTGAGGTTGCCCAGCTCGTGGTGGGCGGCGGTCATCGCCGCCTCCCAGTTGCTGCCCTCCTGCATCTCGCCGTCGCCGAGCACGACGATCGTGCGCCAGTCCTCCCCGCGCAGCTTGGCGCCCAGCGCGCAGCCGGTGGCGACGGGGAAGCCGTGGCCGAGGGGGCCGGTGTTGGTCTCCACCCCGGGCACTTTCACCCGGTTGGGGTGGCCGTTGAGCGGTGACAGCGGCGCCATGAAGTCGGTGAGCCGCTCGCGGGGGAAGAAGCCGCAGGACGCCAGCGTCGCGTACAGGGCCGCGGCGCAGTGTCCCTTGCTCAGCACGAAGCGGTCGCGCTGCGGGTCGGACGGGTCGCGCGGGTCGAGCCGCAGCGTGGCCCACATCGCGGTCACCAGCAGGTCGGTGACCGACAGGTCGCCGCCGACATGCCCCATCCGCGCCGCCTGGATGGTGGTGAGGACGTCCCGGCGGATGCCGGTGGCGATCCTCGCCAGTTCCGGCGCGGCCTGCTCGGGCGTCGCCGCCCGCAGCCGCGCGCTCTGCTCGAGGTAGGCGGCGGCCGCCGCCTCGTCCACCCGCAGCGGGGTCTGCACTGCCGTCACCGCGCCTCGCTTTCGGCGAGCGCCCGGAACAGGGCGCGCTTGGCGATGCGCTGGGCGGCCAGGGCGTCCTGCGCCGCCTGCGCCTCGGCGAGCTCCTTGCGGTCGAGGTAGCCGAGCGCCCGGTGGAACGCCTTCATGGTGCCGATCCCGGTGCGCGCCGCCTCGACGGGGTTCTCGCGGAAGGGGAACTGGTCGAGCTGCCATACGCCGTCCCAGCCCGCGTCGTGGAGCGCGAAGAAGAACTCGAAGGTCTCCAGCAGGTGCACCGAGCCGACGACCATGTCGTCGTCCCAGCCGCGGAAGTTGTCGTTGACGTCGATCGCGAACAGCTTGCCGCGCGCGATCGCCATCCGCGCCGCCTCCGCCGGCGTCTCCCCGCCGTACAGCGAGTGGCCGAAGTCCAGCAGCACGCCCACGTTGTCGACGCCCATGTCCTGGATCGCCAGCAGCGTGCGCGCGACCGAGGAGAACACCATCCGGTTGCGCGGCTCACGCGGCTTGTACTCGATCGCGAACTTCAGGTCGGGAAACGCCTGGGCCAGCTCCCGGACGGCGTCGACCGACCTGTCCCACAGGTCGGCGTAGTCGGCCTGGAAGGGGTAGTCGTAGCCGTCCTGGCCCGGCCAGAGCTTGACGTAGTCGACGCCGAGCTCGCGGCCGACCTCGGCCGAGGCGGCGACCAGGTCGATGGCCGCGCGCCGCACCTCGGGGTCGGGGTTGGTGAAGCCGCCCTTGGCGAACCTGCCGGTGTAGAACTCCGGCGTGACCGCGATGGCGCGCAGGTTCCGCGCCGCGAGCGCGTCCTTCACCTCCGCGGTGCTGATGCCGCCGGGCGGGAAGGGCCAGTTGAGGTCGACGACCGACAGGTCCTCGACCTGGCCGGCCAGCTCGATGGCGTCCAGCACCGTGCGCGGTTCGCCGTAGCCGTCGGTGGCGTACCGGTCGACGTAGGTGGCGAAGTGCCAGATGCCCGCCCCGAAGACGGGCCCGTCCGCGCCGTGAATTTTTATGCGCTCTCGATCAGACATGCAAGCACGCTAAGGGGAGGACCGAATCGACGTCAAGGTTCTCTTTTGGACTATCTGCGACGAGCCCGGCCCGGCGGGCTGACCTGGGGCGACAGGCCCCCGGCCCGCCCGGCCGGACCGGGCGGCGGTTCAGCCTCGGACGGTCAGCACCACGCGCTGGTACGCGGTGAGGCCCTGCGATCCGTCTTCGGTGCCCTGGAGGATCAGGTGGATGGTCTGGCCGGGCTTGGCGTCACCGGGTACCCGGAACCGTACCTGCACCACGTTGCCGCCCAGCGCCTTCTGGGCGATGGACAGGTCGCCCTGGTAGGTGTCCGCGTCGGCGTACCGCCACCACCGGCCGGCCGTCTTGTCGCGATCGGGGTCGGTCACCCGGCCGGTGAGCGTCACCGTCTGGCCCCGGCGGACACTGCGGTCCGGCTGCCCGTTCACCTCGACGGCGGGCGGGTGGTCGGCGGCGGAGTAGCGCGAGGTGACCGTCCACTTCAGCCGGGCGGCGAAGTCGCGCTGGGCGGCGCCGAACCAGCGGGACGAGGCGTAGTTCGCCGACGGCTGCCCGCTGGGGTCGATGTCGGTTCCGTTCCGGCCGCCCCAGCCGCCGTAGCTCGCGTCGACGTTCCCGCGCAGGCCGTTGTCGACGAGGTTCATGAAGATCGAGGTGTCCCCTTCGGAGATCCACGATCCCTTCTCCTGCGGCGGGGTCCACACGATGTAGCCCATGGCCCTGAGCTGCTCGGCCGTCAGACCGGAATGGTGGAAGTAGTCGAAGATGTCGCCGGGGACCATCTGCCTTCCGTCGCCCCAGACCCGGTAGAACGCGCCGAGCGGGCCGACGTCCGACACATTGGCCTTCGTCCATTCGGCGGACAGGTACACGGCGTCCTCGGGGAGCACGGCGTTGCGCGCCCCGTACCCCCAGATGGTGGTGGCCATCTCGCGGAACTCGATGTCCGGCCAGTTCGGCTTGATGTACTTGGCGTAGGTGTCGTCCTGGTCGCCGAACGACTGGATGACGGCCTTCCGGGACACCTTCCGGTAGATGGCGGGCCACTGCGGCGTGCCCTCGTACCGGTCCTTGATGGACTTGAGCGCCCGGGCGATCGTGCTCTGGCCCGCGCCGGTGAGCAGGTAGACCGGGCCGGGCCGGTCGTCCAGCAGCGCCTTCTTGATCAGATCGGATCCGGGCGAGTCCGTGGAGATGTCCCCGTCGAACTCGATGTTGCCGTTGAGGATCCGCGACCTCAGCTCCTGCGGCCGCGGATATCCCTGGGCGTGCACCCGCAGGTTCGGATACACCTTCTCGTAGATATCGACGGCCTCGTGGATGAACCGTTCTCCGGGCTTCCAGCGCCAGGACTCACACGGGCAGAGATTCAGCCCGAACCTGGTGTACTCCCGTCCCTCCACATACCATTTCGTACCTTTTCCGTCACCGGCCCAGTGCACGCCGCTGCTGGCGTACACCAGCCCTTCGGTCTCGAACTGGTTGCTGTAGAGCAGGTAGCGGATGAGCGTGTTCTGGTCGTCCAGTTCGGGGTCGTGCATCAGGATGACGCGCGGCTTGCGCTGCCCGTCCGACCGGACGCCCGGGGAGTGCCCGGCCGTGCCGGCCGCCTCCCCCGCCGCCGGAGAGGCGGCCAGCAGGCTGCCGGCGACGGCTGCCACCAGGGCCGACGCCGCCGCCTTGACCAGCGGCGCGCCCGGCGATGCCACGGCTTTCCTCATACGTCATACATCCCTTCTCGATGCGCCGAATCGGCGCAACGGAACATCATCCGCAGGCGTTGCGGATGTTTCTGCCGACCATCCGCAGGCCGGCAGGGAAAGATTTCGACACGAAGGCAGAAGGAATGGGGGTGGGGTTTTCCGCGGCGCCCGCCACCGGGTCGGCGGCGAAAGCCGCCGCGGGGTGATGACTATATATTCAAAGCCGATCGTTAATTCGGGGAGAGAGTAACGCATCACATGAACGCTGTCAATGGTCGCGATGCAGCCCTACCGCCCGACGGGATGGCCTTCTCGACGAGGGTGACTTCCCCACCCGTCCCCGCACCAATTCCGAAGCCGCGGCGCACCCGCGCCGGCGGTGTCCGCGAGAGCGCCGGCTTCTTTCGGGGGCGCCTCGCGACGACGCCGCCGCGCTCGCAGACGCCCCAGGGACTCCAGGCGGGCGCCCCGGTCAGCGCGTCAGAAGCACCTTGACGGCGCGGCGTTCGCCCATGGCCCTGTAGGCCCCGTCGGCCCGGTTCAACGGGAGGGCGAGGCCGAAGACCCCGCCGGGGTCGATCTCCCGCCGCCAGATCCCCCCGCCGTCTGGCACGGCATCTTGCCGTTCCGGCAAGATGCCCCCGTGGACCGCACGACGGAGGACGTCCTCAACGCGGTCGGGCCGCGGCTGCGTGCGCTGCGCCGCGACCGCGGCCTCACCCTGGCCGACGTCGCGGCGAGGACCGGCGTGTCGCAGAGCACCCTGTCCCGGCTGGAGAGCGGGCGGCGCCGGGCGACGCTGGAGCTGCTGCTGCCGCTGGCCCGCGCCTACGACGTTCCGCTGGACGATCTCGTCGGCGCCCCGCGCACCGGCGACCCCCGGGTCCACCTCAAGCCGATCCGGCGGTTCGGGATGACCTTCGTGCCGCTGTCCCGGCGGCCGGGCGGGGTGCACGCGTTCAAGTTGCTCATCCACGCCCGGCCGGAGCCGCTCGGACCGACCCCGCAGACCCATGCCGGCTACGAGTGGCTGTACGTGCTCAGCGGACGTCTGCGCCTGGTGCTCGGCGACCGCGACCTGACGCTGCCGCCCGGCGAGGCCGCCGAGTTCGACACGTCCCTGCCGCACTGGCTGGGCAGCGCCGACGGCGGCGCGGTCGAGCTCCTCATCCTGTTCGGTCTGGAGGGGATGCGCGTGCATGTGCGCGCCGACCCGCACCGGCCGTCTCAGGGCGGCGGCCGACGGTGACCGCGGTCGAGGCGGCGGATTCGTCACGCGTCCCGCGGGGAGGGGGTGGACTCTTCCCCTCGTCAGGGCCGATCGTTGGCAACATGAGTGATCAGTGCATGCCCCCTTCCGCCCCGCCGCGACAGGCCGCGAGCGACGCGGCCTCGGCCGAGGAGGCCGGCGAGGTCCGCCGTTTCTGGGAGCGGCTCGGTCTTCCCGGGCTGGTCGACGTGCACACGCACTTCATGCCCGAGCGTGTCCTGCACAAGGTGTGGCACTACTTCGACAGCAACGGCGAGCTGATCGGCGGGCTCGATTGGCCGATCACCTACCGGAAGCAAGAGGCGGAACGGACGGCCCTGCTCCGGGGGTTCGGCGTCCGGGCCTTCACCGCGATGCTCTACCCGCACAAGCCCGGCATGGCCCGCTGGCTGAACGGATGGGCGGCCGACTTCGCCCGCCGCACCCCCGACTGCCTGCACACCGCCACCTTCTACCCCGAGCCGGACGTCGCGGCCTACGTCCGCGAGGCCGTCGAAGCGGGCGCGCGCGTGTTCAAGGCGCACGTGCAGGTGGGGGCGTACGACCCGACCGACGAGCTGCTCCAGCGGGTATGGGGGATGCTGGCCGAGGCGCGGATCCCCGTGGTGATCCACTGCGGCTCCGGGCCCGTGCCCGGCAAGCACACCGGCCCCGAGCCGATCGCCCGGGTGCTGGCGCGCCATCCCCGGCTGCGGCTGATCATCGCGCACCTGGGGATGCCCGAGTACGAGGAGTTCCTCGACCTCGCCGAGCGGTACGAGCAGGTGCGGCTGGACACGACGATGGCGTTCACCGGCTTCACCGAGCAGCTGATGCCGTTCCCCCGCCGGGCCCTGCCCCGGCTCGCCGGGCTCGGCGACCGCGTCCTGCTCGGCTCCGACTTCCCCAACATTCCCTATCCGTATGTGCAGCAGCTCCAGGCCCTGGAGGCGCTGGGGCTCGGACGGGAGTGGCTGCGGGCCGTATGCCACGACAATGCGGCAGAACTGTTCGGCCTGGCCTCCGAGGAGGCGCAAGGCGGCGCAGGACGGTAGCGCACGGCCGCCGGATCACCGCCCCTGCCCGGCCGTCATTCCTTCGGCCGGGTGCACAGAGTCCGGCCGGTACTGCGCTCCTGGAGCTGGTATTCCCTTCCGCCGTACGACCGGCATGGCGAGCCACCGGTGATCCTTCCGGAACCGCCGCGGATGGCAGTGGAATATTCGGACAGGGAATACGTCCTGGTCACGGTGCGGTCGGCCACAGCCGACCAGCACGGCACCCTGACCCACACCTCGTTCTCCTCCCGGTGCAGGCAGTCGCCTTCGGCCGCGGACCCCAGTTCCCCCGAGAGCCCCACCTTCCAGGCGAACCCCGAGTCGGTGACGGCCTCGGCGAAGCCGGGGTGCTCGGCGTACAGCAGACCGCTGACGGCGGCGGCGATGCCGACCACCCACAACCACGTGTGGTCGGAACTCTCCGGCTGCTGCTTCGCCCGGGTCTGCGACCGCGCCGGCCGGGTGCTCTTCGCCGCCGACGAGGCGGTCGCGGGCTGGGGCTTCTTCGACTGAGGCTTCGGCGGGTACTTCGACTCGGGTTTGTGCTGCCCCTTGGGAGCGTTCGAAGACTTGCCCTGCTTCGGTCGGTCCGCTCCCGATTTCTTCGGCTTGTCCGCCTCTGCCTTCTTCGGCTTGTCCGCCTCTGCCTTCTTCGGCTCCCGCCGGCCGGGTGCCGTGACGGCCTTCGTCGGCGGCAGGTCGAGCAGTTCCAGCGCCCGGGCCGCCGTCGGCCGCCGGTCGGGGTCCTTCCGCAGCAGACGCTCGATCAGCGGCGCGAGGCCGCCCGCCCGCTGCGGCCAGGGCGGGTCCTCCATGAGGATCGCGCCGTACGTCTCGTCCGGTGTGCCGCGGTGGAAGGGAGGAACGCCCTCGACGGCGAAGTACAGGGTCGCCCCGAGCGAGAACAGGTCGCTCGCGGGCCGCTCGTCCCGCCCGCGGATCCGCTCCGGCGCGAGGTAGTCGGCCGTTCCGATGAACGTTCCGGGCGCCGTGAGACGTGTCTCGCCCTGCTGCACCGCGATGCCGAAGTCGGTGAGCAGGACGTCGCCGTCCGCGGCCAGCATGACGTTCGCGGGCTTGACGTCGCGGTGCACGATGCCCGCCTCGTGCGCCTTCGCCAGGGCGCTCAGCAGTGCCCGGGCCGCCTTCTGCGCGGTCTCCGGCTCGAGCGGCCCCTGTTCGCTGACGTGTTCGTGCAGGGAGCGACCGGAAACGAGCTGCATCACCGTCCAGGGGGCACCGTCTTCGATCACCACGTCGTGCACCGTGACGATGTTCGGGTGGTTGCGCAGCCGGGCCGCGTTCCGCGCCTCGCGCGTGGCACGCCGGAGCATCTCCTCCCGCGCGGGGCCGCTGATCCCCGGGTGCAGCCACACCTCCTTGACCGCCACCTCGACGTCGAGCACCGTGTCCCACGCCCGCCAGACGCGCCCGAAGCCGCCCGCCGCCAGTTCGCCGGTCAACCGGTAGCGACCACCGATCACCCGCCCCGGCCGCGTCTCCTCCGCCACCCGACGATGGTACAAACGGCCTTGTCTATTTGATAGGCCACGTCCCCCACTCAAGATCAACTGCAGCGGAACCGAGCCCCGAAGGGGGACGCGCATTCCGCTTTCTTGATTCGGGCGTCCCGGAGGCGAACAAGTGCGCCCTTTCGGCCCTCTCTTCAGAGGGAGAGCCGAGATCTTCGGACGTGAGGAGGAACGATGGACGGCAAGAGGGCCGAGGAAGAGCGCCCGCCGTGCCCGCACTGCGGCGGCCGCCTCGCGCCGATCAGGTACGGCCTCCCCGACTTCTCCGAGGAGCTCGAGCGAGCCCTCGACGCCGGCGAGATCGTGTTGGGCGGATGCGAGCTCGCCTCCGAGCGGTGGGGCTGCCCCCAGTGCGGTGGGCGCTACGTCGACGTCCCCGGGGAGCACCGGTCGGCGGGATCTCCAGCAGACCGATAGCCGCCGCGGCCGCCCTCGGAGGGGAAGGCCACCGCCGG
Organism: Actinomadura keratinilytica; assembly: GCF_039539665.1. Taxonomy (NCBI): domain Bacteria; kingdom Bacillati; phylum Actinomycetota; class Actinomycetes; order Streptosporangiales; family Thermomonosporaceae; genus Actinomadura; species Actinomadura keratinilytica. The sequence goes on along the minus strand of NZ_BAABDO010000001.1, from coordinate 12,618 downwards.
CGGCGCACCGCAGCCCAGGCCCTGCAGCCCGCAGGAAAGCGCACGTCCCATGCGCCCGGCGGCACGGCACCGATCACCGCGCGGATGACGCGGCCTGCGGCGATGCGCCGGACGGCCCCGCGGAATGCGCATGCCCGCGCGTCCCGTGGCACCGCGTCGGACGACGCGTCAGCGATGCCCTGGACGCACTGATACCGGCGCCGCACATCGGACGAGCCCGACCGCTGCCCGCCTTCCCCGCCCGGAGCGCGGCGAACGCCTCTCGATCGCACGACCGGCCCGGCGAGCGTCCGTGAGCAGGGCGGCTCCGTCCTGCGGCGGCGGCGCAAGGGACCTAAGTCCTAGATCTTGGGGCTGATCTCTCCTTGGGAAGGGTCGGACGAACCGCCTCTGCCCATCCCGCCGAGGGACATGCTGGTTCTGCTCGGCGGGTGCGGCCTCCCGTGCCCGCCTGGACGAGACGATCTGCGATCAGCCCGGATGGGGCGAGGCGATGGTGCTGAAAGATGAGTGAGCAGCGGCGTGCGCGCGGCCGCCGTGCGGCGGCAGGACCGGTGCGGGACGAACCCGCGAATCGTCCGGCGGTGATGCTCGCGATGGCCACCGCGGGGTTCGCGTTGAATTTCTGGGCGTGGGCGTTGCTGAGCCCGCTGGCGCCCCGTCTGAAGGAGTCGCTGAACCTGACGGCGTTCCAGCAGGCGCTGCTGGTGGCGGTGCCGGTGCTGGTCGGATCGCTCGGGCGGATCCCGGTGGGGGCGCTGACCGACCGGTTCGGCGGACGGGTGATGTTCCCGCTGGTGTCGGCCGCCACGATCGTCCCGGTGCTGTATCTGGGGTGGGCCGGGGAGTCGTCGCTGACGGCGCTGCTGGTCGGCGGGTTCTTCCTGGGCATCGGCGGCACGGCCTTCGCCGTCGGGGTGCCGTTCGTCAACGCCTGGTACCCGCCGGAGCGCAGGGGCCTGGCGATCGGGGTGTTCGGCATGGGCATGGGCGGCACCGCGATCAGCGCCCTGACCACGGTCAAGCTGGTGGACGCCGGCGGCATGAGCACGCCGTACCTGGTGACCGCCGCGCTGCTGGCGGTGTACGCCGTGGTGGCGCTGGCGGTGCTGCGGGAGGCCCCTGAGCGCACGGTGCCCGCGGAGTCGCTGGGGCGGCGGCTGGCGGCGACGGCGCGGCTGAAGGTCACCTGGCAGGCCTCGGCCCTGTACGCGGTGGCGTTCGGCGGGTACGTGGCGTTCTCCGTGTATCTGCCGACCTACCTGCGGACCGGCTACGGACTGGAGCAGGCGGACGCGGCGAACCGCATGGCCGGATTCGTCGTCCTGGCCGTCGCGATGCGGCCCGTCGGGGGCTGGTTGTCCGACCGGCTGGGAGCGGCGCGGGTGCTGGCCGCGACGCTGGTCGTGGTGACCGCGGGCGCGACCGTGCAGGCGTTCACGCCGCCGCTGGCGCCGGTGGGGACGATCGCGTGCCTGTCCATGGCGGCGGCGCTGGGCGCGGGCAGCGGCGCCACGTTCGCACTGGTGGCGCTGCTGGCGCCGGCGAACCGGGTCGGCGCGGTCACCGGTGTCGTCGGCGCCGCCGGCGGCGTGGGCGGCTTCGTGCCCCCGCTGGTCATGGGGGCGATCTACGGAAGCAGCGGCTCCTACGCGCTGGGCCTGGCGCTGCTGGCGATGGTCGCCGCCGCGTCCGCGGCCTTCACGATCATCGCCGTCCAGCGGACGGTGCGCGGAGGCGGCGTCGGCGGACGTGTGGCGCGGACCGCTTGAGGTAGTGACCGAGATGACATCGAACCCGAAGGACGCGACGTTGGGTGAGAACGGGAAGCGGCCACCGGGCCGGGCGGGTCTGGACAGTCCGGTGATGGACGCGCTGGTGGGGACGCGACGGTTCTTCACCCGCGCGGAGGTGTCGGACGACCTGCGGACGCTGCACCGGGTCGGCGGGCGGCAGGCGGACGGGTTCTACCGCGACCGGTGGGCGCACGACAAGGTGGTGCGGTCCACGCACGGGGTGAACTGCACGGGCTCGTGCTCGTGGAAGGTGTACGTCAAAGACGGCATCATCACCTGGGAGACCCAGCAGACCGACTACCCGTCGGCGGGGCCGGACCGGCCGGACTACGAGCCGAGGGGCTGCCCGCGGGGCGCGTCGTTCTCCTGGTACACCTACTCGCCGACGCGGGTGCGGTACCCCTACGTGCGCGGGGTGCTGCTGGAGATGTACCGGGAGGCCCGGGCCCGCACCGGGGACCCGGTGGCGGCGTGGGCGGAGATCGTGTCGGATCCCGAGCGGGCGCGGCGGTACAAGTCGGCGCGCGGCCGGGGCGGCCTGGTCCGGGCGAGCTGGGACGAGGCGGTCGAGATGATCGCCGCCGCGCACGTGCACACGGTGAAGACCTACGGGCCGGACCGGGTGGCGGGCTTCTCCCCGATCCCGGCGATGTCGATGGTGTCGCACGCCTCGGGCGCCCGGTTCGTGTCGCTGCTGGGCGGGACGATGCTGTCGTTCTACGACTGGTACGCCGACCTGCCGGTGGCGTCCCCGCAGGTGTTCGGCGACCAGACCGACGTGCCGGAGTCCGGGGACTGGTGGGACGCCGGGTACCTGATCATGTGGGGCTCGAACCTGCCGGTGACGCGGACCCCGGACGCGCACTGGATGGCCGAGGCCCGCTACCGGGGGCAGAAGGTGGTGGCGGTCTCCCCCGACTACGCCGACAACGTCAAGTTCGCCGACGAGTGGCTGGCCGCCCGGCCGGGCACGGACGGGGCGCTGGCGCTGGCGATGGGGCACGTCATCCTCAAGGAGTTCTTCGTCGACCGCCGGGTGGACTACTTCACCGGTTACGCCAAGCGGTACACCGACCTGCCGTTCCTGGTGCGGCTGGAGCCGAACGCCACCGGCGACGCGTACGTGCCGGGCAAGTTCCTCACCGCCGCCGACCTGCCGGGCACGGAGGCGCACAGCGAGAACGCCGAGTTCAAGACCGTCCTGCTGGACGGCGCCACCGGCCGTCCGCTGGTGCCGGGCGGGTCGCTGGGCTTCCGGTACGGGGAGCAGGGCGCGGGCCGCTGGAACCTGGACCTGGGGGACGCCGACCCGCTGCTGACGCTGCAGGAGGACCCGGACGCCGAGCCGCCGGTGGCGGTGGAGCTGCCGCGGTTCGACACCGCGGACGGGGCGCCGGGGGTGCTGCGCCGGGGCGTGCCGGTGCGGCGGGTCGGCGGCCATCTGGTCACGACCGTGTTCGACCTGCTGCTCGCCCAGTACGGGGTGCGGCGCGCGGGCCTGCCGGGGACGTGGCCGTCGGGGTACGACGACGCGTCGGAGCCGTGCACGCCCGCCTGGCAGGAGGAGATCACCGGTGTCCCGGCGGCGGCCGCGGCGCGGATCGGCCGGGAGTTCGCCGCCAACGCCGAGCAGACCCGCGGCCGCTCCATGATCATCATGGGGGCGGGGACGAACCACTGGTTCCACTCCGACACCATCTACCGGTCGTTCCTGGCGCTGACCACGCTGACCGGCTGCCAGGGCGTCAACGGCGGCGGCTGGGCGCACTACGTGGGCCAGGAGAAGTGCCGCCCGTTCACCGGCTGGGCGCAGCTGGCGTTCGGGCTGGACTGGTCGCGGCCGCCCCGGCAGATGATCGGCACGGCGTTCTGGTACCTGCACACCGACCAGTTCCGCTACGACCGCTTCGGCGCCGACACCCTCGCCTCCGCGCGGGCGGGCGGGCTGCTGGCCGGCAAGACCACCGCGGACGTCATCGCGCAGGCGGCCCGGCTGGGCTGGATGCCGTCGTACCCGACGTTCGACCGCAACCCCCTGGACCTGGCCGACGAGGCCGAGGCGGCGGGGATGCCGGTCGGCGAGTACGTGGTGTCCCAGCTGAAGGAGGGGCGGCTGCGGTTCGCGTGCGAGGACCCCGACGCGCCGGAGAACCACCCGCGGATCCTGACGGTGTGGCGGGCGAACCTGCTGGGGTCCTCGGCCAAGGGCAACGAGTACTTCCTCAAGTACCTGCTGGGCGCCGACTCGCAGCTGCGCGCGGAGGAGGCGCCGCCGGGGGCGCGGCCGAAGGACGTCGTGTGGCGCGAGGAGGCCCCCACCGGCAAGCTCGACCTGCTGCTGTCGCTGGACTTCCGGATGACCAGCACGACGGTCTACTCCGACATCGTGCTGCCGGCGGCGACCTGGTACGAGAAGCACGACCTGAACACCACGGACATGCATCCGTTCGTGCACTCGTTCAACCCGGCGATCGCGCCGCCGTGGCAGACCCGCACCGACTGGGACGCCTTTCTGACGATCGCCGCCGCGTTCAGCCGCCTGGCCGCGAAGCACCTGGGCGTCCGCAAGGACGTGGTGGCGGCGCCGCTGATGCACGACACCCCCGACGAGCTGGCCACCCCGCACGGGCGCGTCCGCGACTGGAAGGCCGGGGAGTGCGAGCCGGTGCCGGGCGTGACGATGCCGAAGCTGGTGGTCGTCGAGCGCGACTACGGGGCGATCGTCGACCGGATGCGCGCCCTCGGCCCGCTGGCCGAGTCGCTCGGCGCCCCCGTCAAGGGCATCACGTTCGACCTGGCCGCCCAGGTCGACTACCTGCGGCACCGCAACGGCACGATCCGCGGCGGCCCGGCCGACGGACGCCCGTCGCTGGTGCGCGACGTGCACGCCTGCGAGACGATCCTGGCGCTGTCGGGCACCACCAACGGGCAGCTGGCCGTCCAGGGGTTCCACGCCCTGGAGAGGCGCACCGGGACGCCCCTGGCCGACCTGGCCGCCGAGAGCGAGGGCAAGCAGATCACCTTCGCCGACACGCAGTCCCGGCCGGTCCCGGTGATCACTTCGCCGGAGTGGTCGGGCTCGGAGAGCGGGGGGCGCCGCTACTCGCCGTTCACCATCAACGTCGAGCGGCTCAAGCCGTGGCACACCCTCACCGGGCGCCAGCACTTCTACCTCGACCACGACTGGATGGCCGAGCTCGGCGAGCAGCTGCCCGTCTACCGCCCGCCGCTGAACATGCACGCGCTGTTCGACGAGCCGCGGGTGGGCGAGCAGGGCGCGCTGGGCCTGACGGTGCGGTACCTGACGCCGCACAACAAGTGGTCGATCCACTCCGAGTACCAGGACAACCTGTTCATGCTGTCGCTGTCGCGCGGCGGCCCCACCATCTGGATCAGCGACCGGGACGCCGCCAAGATCGGCGTGGCCGACAACGACTGGGTGGAGGCGGTCAACCGCAACGGCGTGGTCGTCGCCCGGGCGATCGTCTCGCACCGCATGCCGGAGGGCACGGTGTACATGCACCACGCCCAGGACCGGCTGATCGACGTGCCGCGCAGCGAGACCACCGGGCGGCGCGGCGGCATCCACAACTCGCTGACCCGGCTGCTGATCAAACCGAGCCATCTGATCGGCGGTTACGCCCAGCTGTCGTTCGCCTTCAACTACCTGGGCCCCACCGGCAACCAGCGCGACGAGATCACCGTGATCCGCCGCCGCTCCCAGGAGGTGACGTACTGATGCGCGTGATGGCCCAGATGGCCATGGTCATGAACCTGGACAAGTGCATCGGCTGCCACACCTGCTCGGTGACCTGCAAGCAGGCGTGGACGAACCGCAGCGGCGTCGAGTACGTCTGGTTCAACAACGTCGAGACCCGTCCCGGGCAGGGGTACCCGCGCCGCTACGAGGACCAGGACAAGTGGCGCGGCGGCTGGAAGCTGAACCGGCGGGGGCGGCTGGAGCTGAAGGCCGGCGGGCGGCTGCACAAGCTGATGACGATCTTCGCCAATCCGAAGCTGCCGTCCATCGACGACTACTACGAGCCCTGGACCTACGACTACGACACGCTCACCAACGCGCCGCTGCAGGAGCACACCCCGGTCGCGCGCCCCAAGTCGCTGATCTCCGGCGAGGACATGAAGATCTCCTGGTCGGCGAACTGGGACGACGACCTGGGCGGCTCCCCCGGCCTGGAGGACCGGGACGTGGTGCTCGGGCAGGTGTCGGACAAGGTGAAACTGGAGTTCGAGAAGACCTTCATGTTCTACCTGCCGCGCATCTGCGAGCACTGCCTCAACCCGTCGTGCGCGGCGTCCTGCCCGTCCGGCGCGATCTACAAGCGCGCCGAGGACGGCATCGTGCTGGTCGACCAGGACCGCTGCCGGGGCTGGCGGATGTGCGTCACCGGCTGCCCGTACAAGAAGGTCTACTTCAACCACCGCACCGGCAAGGCCGAGAAGTGCACCTTCTGCTTCCCGCGCGTGGAGGTCGGCATCCCCACCGTCTGCGCGGAGACGTGCGTGGGGCGGCTGCGCTACATCGGCCTGATGCTGTACGACGCCGACAAGGTGCTCGAAGCCGCGTCCACGCCCGACGAGAAGGACCTGTACGAGGCGCAGCGGCAGGTGTTCCTGGACCCGTTCGACCCGGAGGTCATCGCGGCCGCCGGGCAGGCGGGCATCCCCCGCGACTGGATCGAGGCGGCCCAGCGCTCCCCCGTCTACGCGCTGATCAACACCTACCGGGTGGCGCTGCCGCTGCATCCCGAGTACCGCACGATGCCGATGGTCTGGTACATCCCGCCGCTGTCGCCCGTGGTGGACGTCGTCCGCGACACCGGCCACGACGCGGAGGACTCCGGCAACCTGTTCGCCGCCATCGAGGCGCTGCGCATCCCGGTCGACTACCTGGCCCAGCTGTTCACCGCGGGCGACCCGGCGCCCGTGGACGCCGTCCTGCGCCGCCTGGCGGCGATGCGCTCCTACATGCGCGACATCAACCTGGGCCGCGAACCGGACGAGGGCATCCCCGCCAAGGTGGACATGACCGGCGAGCAGATGTACGACATGTACCGGCTGCTGGCCCTCGCCAAGTACGACGAGCGGTACGTCATCCCGTCCGCGCACACCGAGCAGGCGCACAAGCTGGAGGAGATCGCCACCGAGTGCAGCCTGAACTACGAGGGCGGCCCGGGCATGGGCGGCTGGGGTCCGTTCGGGGAGACCTCCGGCGGCGCGGCGCCCATCGCGGTGGAGAACTTCCACATGCTCAAGCAGCGGCAGACGGCCGACAGCCCCGTCGACCCGGCCGACAAGCACGCCCGCGTCAACCTGCTCAACTGGGACGGCAAGGGCAGGCCCGCCGGGCTCTTCCCGCCCCGGCGCGAGGCGTCCGGCCCCGCCGCGGACGCGGAGGACTCCGCCGACGGGACGGCGACGACGGCCTCCGGGGAGCCCGAGCGATGAGCACAAGGACGCGGACCCCCGCGCTGGACGACACCCAGCTGGCGGCGGCCTGGCAGGCAACCTCGCTCCTGCTCGACTACCCCGACGAGCGTCTGCTCGGCCGCCGCCCCCTGCTCCGCCGGGCCGCCGCCGCGCTGCCCGCGGAGCTGGCCGGGCCGCTGGGGCGCTTCCTCGACCACGTCGACGCGACGCCGCTGCAGGAGCTGGCCGCCGACTACGTCGCGACGTTCGACCACCGCAAACGCTGCTGCCTGTACCTGACGTACTACACCTGCGGCAACACGCGCAAGCGCGGCATGGCCCTCCTGCGGTTCAAGCAGGTCTACCAGAGCGCGGGGCTCGCCCTCGGCGACGACGAGCTGCCCGACCACCTGGCCGTCGTGCTGGAGTTCGCCGCCGCCGAGCCCGCCGCCGGCGCCCGCCTGCTCAACGAGCACCGCGCCGGCCTGGAGCTGCTGCGGCTGGCGCTGCAGGAGTCCGGTTCGCCGTGGGCTGCGGTGCTCGACACCGTCTCGGCCACACTGCCCCGGCTGGACGGCGACCTCCGGGAGGCCGTCCAGCGTCTGGCCGAGCAAGGGCCGCCGGAAGAGGAGGTCGGTCTCGCCCCCTACGGCCCCGCTTCCGGCGGCCCGGTCTTCCTCCCGGATCCGCAGCTTCGCCCACCGTCCCCACCTCATGTGCAAGGAGCCCACCGATGACCGGCGGCACGGTCCTGTCCACCGTCGCGCCTTCCGCGGACACGTCGGCGGGGGTCGTCGACGTCCTGCTGTGGGTGGTCCTGCCGTACGTCACCATCGCGGTGTTCGTACTGGGCCACATCTGGCGGTACCGCTACGACAAGTTCGGCTGGACGACCCGCTCGTCCCAGCTGTACGAGAGCCGCCTGCTGCGCATCGGCAGCCCGCTGTTCCACTTCGGCATCCTGCTGGTGCTGATGGGCCACGTCGGCGGGCTCGTCATCCCCGACCGGTGGACCGAGGCGGTCGGGATCAGCGAGCACGCCTACCACGTGGTGGCCGTGTCCCTGGGCACCTTCGCGGGGGTCTGCACGCTGGCGGGGCTGGCGATCCTGATCTACCGGCGCCGGACCGTCGGCCCGGTCTTCTCCGCCACCACCCGCAACGACAAGCTGATGTACGCGGTGCTCACCCTGGTGATCGTGCTGGGGCTGTCGGCGACCGTCGTCGCCAACATCGCCGGCGGCGGCTACAACTACCGCGAGACGGTCTCCCCCTGGTTCCGGTCGGTCTTCTACCTGCAGCCGGACGCGGACCTGATGGTGGACGTCCCGATCCTGTTCAAGCTGCACGCCCTCAGCGCGCTGCTGCTGTTCTGCGTCTGGCCGTTCACCCGCCTGGTGCACATGCTGACCGCGCCCATCGGCTACCTCACCCGGCCCTACATCGTCTACCGCAGCCGCGACGCGCGGCTCGGCACCCGGGCTCCGCGCCGCGGCTGGGAGCACCGCCCCGGGTGAGCGCACCGGCGGCGCCGTCGACCGCGACTCTGGGACGACCGGAACAGGGGTTTCGGTCGGTCACGGTGCCCCTGGGATCGGTGCATGACGGAGGCGATCATCGACTACGGCCGGTTCGCGGAACGACTCGCCGCGGACCGGCCGCTGCTGCGGCTGCTCGACGAGGTGCAGCGCGAGTGGGGCTATGAGGACCCGGGCGGCGAGCCCCTCGTGACCAGGGAGGGCGAGGCGCCCGGCCACGAGCCGGACGAGTCCGCCCCCGTCCCCGCGGCGCTGGTCGAGTGGTGGACTCCCCCGTCAACTCCTTCGCGTTCCGACCGCGGCTGTACTGGACGCACCCGGTGTGGCCGCCGTCCGGGCCGGACTCGATCGCCGACCCGCCCGGTGACGAGATACGGGTGTTCATGGCCGAGTACCAGTACGTCAACCAGTGGGGGTATCTCGCCTCCGAAGCCCACCTGCCCGACCCGAAGGTGCTGGTCGACTCGTCCGGCGGCTGGGTGGTGCAGAGCCGGTCGGTGTCGGAGTTCTTCCTGCAGCTGGCGATGGAGCGGCTGCCGGCGGTCTTCGGCTGGTCCTTCCGGGTGCGCCGCGCCGAGGTCGAGGCCGACCCGGCGATCGTCGAGCGGCTGCGCACCGCGTACCGGGACATCGGCCTGCTGCCCTGGCGGGAGGCCGGCACCGACGCGCTCACCTACGGCGGCCCGGACGTGCTCGTCCGGCACGGCCGCGGGCCCGGGGCCGACTTCGCCGTCGTGGTCCAGGCGCGGACCCGCGAGGCGCTCGTGCAGGCCCTGGACACGCTGGGGGTCGCGTGGGCCGAGGAGGGCGTCTCGGCGCCGCAGGAGGTGCCCCTCCCCGTCGAGGACCTGGAACCGGCGTCGTTCGCCGAGGGGGACGCCGACGGCCGGCTGCGCTGGGCCGTGGCGTCGCCGGCCGCCGCGCCGGGGGTTCCCGACGTCCCCGACGTGCCCGCGCTGCGGGGGCTCGCGGACCGTACGGCGGCGGCCGCCGACCCGGACGCGACGACGGTCGTGGCGGGGGACTCGGCCGGCCGCGTGCACGTGTGGGCGGCCGACGGCGCCGAACTCGACGTCCGGGAGCCGCACCGCGCCCCGGTCACCGCCGTCACCTGCCACCCCGCCCCCGACGGCGCCCGCATGGTCGCCGGCGGCGACGCCCACGGGGTGGTCCGGTGGTGGCCGGTGCGGGGCGTGCTCCCGCGCGTGCCGCTCGCCAAGCGCGGGTCGCCCGTCACCGCCCTGGCCTCCGCGTCCCTGGAGACCGGCCCGGCGCTGGCCGCCGCCTGGGCCGACGGTCTGGTGCGCGTCTGGGACCTGACCTCCGGTGAGACCGCCGACCTGCGGCTCGGCACCGGCATCGAGGCCCTGGCCCTGACACCGCGGGGCGCGCTGCGCGTGACCACCGCGCACGGCACCGCCGAGCTGCGGCTCGACCTGGAGCGGCTGTGGCCCGCCCGGTCGCTGCGGCTGCGCCTGGCCGAGGTCGACTGGGGGTCGCTGTGGGCGGCGCGCGGCCCGGCCCACGAGGTCCCGGGCCGGATCGCCAAGCTGGCGTCCGACGACGAGGACACGGCGCAGGCCGCCGTCAAGAGGCTGTACGCACTGCTCGCCTACCGGGGCAGCGCCTCGCCGAGCGCGGCCGTCCGCGCGGTGCCGTTCCTGGTGGAACGCATGCTCATCCCGACGAACCGGGCGCGCAACACGCTGCTGCTCCTCATCGCCGACATCGCCGACGGCCCCGGCAAGGCGCACGACGCCGTCACGGAGGCCCTCCCCTCCCTGCTGCATCTGCGGGACGACGAGAACCCGTCCGTCCGGTGGGCCGCCGCGGAGCTCCTGCGCAACTGCGGCCAGGCGGCCGGCGCCTGACACCGGGGGCGGGCAGCACGCCGCGCGTCGGCGGGGACGGCGATGCGCGCGGCGCCGCGGGAAGGGCACCGGCCGGCGGCCGCGGTCACAGGTCGGGCGCCGTGCCGCGCAGGGCGGCCAGTTCCTCGTTCAGCGCGAGCAGCCACCGCATGACCGTCCTCAGTTCGGCCTCGTCGAAGCGGGCGCAGGCGGCGCCGGTGCCCTCGGCCAGCGGGCGGAAGAACTTGCGGGCGACCGCGGTGCCGTGCGGCGCGTAGTGCAGGTGCACCACGCGGCGGTCGGCGGCGTCGCGGGTGCGGCGGATGTGCCCGCTGCGCTCCAGGCGGTCCAGGCAGGCGCTCACCGCACCGGAGGTGAGGTTGAGGCGCTCCCGCAGGCGGCCCGGCGTCATCGGGCCGCCGTGCTCGTCGCCGTCCAGGATCGCGACGAGGGCCAGGACGTCGGTCTCGTGCAGGTTCTGCGCCCGGGCGAACTCCTGCGTGATGCGGTTGAACTCGGCGTTCATGCGCCGCAGCTGGACCGCGAAGTCGTGCAGGCCGATGCCCTGGGGGGCGTTGCCGTCCAGCGCGCACCTCCGGCTAGGGTTGGTATCTCAACGATAAAGATACTTGGTCATTGAGATGCCGGAGGGTGGAAGCCGGTGGCGAACACGCTGCGAGGCGCCCGGTGGGCCGTCCCGGTCCTGCTGATCGTCGTCTGGCTGGGGATCGGCGGCGCGCTGGGGCCGTACGCGGGCAGGCTCGGCGAGGTCGCGGTCAACGACCCGTCGTCGTTCCTGCCCCAGAGCGCCGAGTCGACCCGGGTGATCGAGGCGCAGCGGGCCTTCCAGGACACCAGGTCGCTGCCCGCGATCGTCGTCTGGGAGGCCCGGGACGGCCGGGTGACGCCGCAGACGCAGGCCGCCGCGACCAGGGCCCTGGCCGCGCTGAACGGCGCCCCCGAGCTCGCCGGGCAGGTCTCCCCCGCCGTCGTCTCAAAGGACGGCCGCGCCCTCCAGGGCGTCGTGCCGCTGCGCTCCGACCTCGGCGAGCAGATGGCGCCGAGCGTCGAGAAGGTGCGCAAGGCCGTGGCGGGGGTGCCCGGGACCAGCGTCCACGTCGGCGGCCCCGCCGCGACGCAGGCCGACCTCAAGGACGCCTTCGCGGGGATCGACGGGCTGCTGCTGGGCGTGGCGCTCGGCGTCGTCCTGCTGATCCTGCTGCTGGTCTACCGCAGCGTCCTGCTCCCGTTCGTCATCATCGTCAGCGCGGTGTTCGCGCTCGCGCTGGCCTGCGCGGTCGTGTACGTCCTGGCCGACCGCGGAGCGGTCACGGTGGACGGCCAGGTGCAGGGCATGCTGTCGATCCTGGTGATCGGCGCGGCGACCGACTACGCCCTGCTGCTCACCGCGCGCTTCCGGGAGGAGCTGGGCCGCCGGGGCGACCGGTTCGCGGCGATCCGGGCCGCGCTGCGCCGCTCGGCGGGGGCGATCGTCGCCAGCGCCGCCACCGTGGCGCTCGGACTGCTCGCGCTGCTGCTCAGCGACCTGACCAACACGCGGGCGCTCGGCCCCGTCGGCGCCATCGGCATCGCCTGCGCCGTGCTGGGCACGCTCACCTTCCTGCCCGCGCTGCTGGTGGTCTTCGGCCGCGTCGCCTACTGGCCCGCCAAGCCGCGGCAGAAGGCCGAGGGGCACGCCGTGTGGCAGAAGGTCGCCGCGGCGGTGGACCGGCACCCGCGCCGCATCTGGCTGCTGAGCCTGCTTCCCCTGGTGGTGCTCGCCGCGTTCATGCCGACGCTGCGGGCCGAGGGCCTGCCGATGGACGAGACGTTCGTCAACGACGCGCCCTCGGTGCAGGCGCAGCGGGCGCTGAGCGAGCACTTCCCCGGCGGCGCCGGCGACCCGGCCGTCGTGATCGCCAGGGCGGACCGCGCGGACCAGGATGCGCGGGCCGCGGGGGCGGTGCCCGGCGCGGCGTCCGCCGCGCAGGTCGGCGCGGCGGGCGGC